>NZ_JAUAOA010000030.1 GCF_030542965.1 Azotosporobacter soli | reverse complement strand
AGGAGCGCAGACAGCAACGCAGCAAATGAAGGATTCAGCGCAATTGGTATCCGGTGATGATGGCTGTGGGGTCCCACCTGTTCCCATACCGAACACAGCAGTTAAGCCCACATACGCCGAAAGTACTTGGCTGGAAGCGGCCTGGGAGGATAGGGAGTTGCCGGTTAAAAAGACCGTCTGCATGAATGTGCAGACGGTCTTTTTCTATGTCCAGAACCACTTTGGACCACAAAGACAGAAAGGGCGTAAAAAAAAACAGAGGTAGTTGCCAGATAAAGAGTTCAATACAGTTCTTTTTAATGTCTTCAAATGAAGGACATAGTGAGAACTTTGCTTGAAATGAACTTGTAAGTAACCTATATTTGTGATACTATGTTTAAAGAGCAATTGAATAGAGCGAAGGGGAGTAGCTTAACGGCATATGTCGTCAATACGGGCTTAACGGCTCCGGCGGTGCTGGCTAATTTGTTTGCAAGACCTTGCCTCAAAAGAGAGGCAGGGCTTTTTTTGATTGTATTTAGCTTTGAGGGGGACTTTATTGTGTATGAATTGTTTTTAATTGTGAGCAGTCCGGAGTTTTTGATGGCGTTAAGTAGTATTTTATTTTTGAACCTGATTCTGAGCGGGGACAATGCGGTGATTATTGCGATGGCGAGCAAAAATCTGCCGGTCGATCAACGCAAGACGGCTATTTTTTGGGGAAGTGCCGGTGCGGTGGTACTGCGTGTGATTCTTACGTTTATTGCGGCGATGATGTTGAATATCCCCTACCTGCAGTTTGCCGGAGGTCTTGCTCTCTTGTGGATTGCTATCCATCTGCTGGACAGCAAGAAGGAAGAAGAGAATTGCGAAGCGGCCTTTTCTCTGCGACGCGCCGTACAAGTGATTTTAGTTGCCGACTTGATTATGAGTTTGGACAATGTACTGGCGCTTGCTGCGATTGCGCAAACCGTACCGCATAACAAATATTTGCTGATTGGAGTTGGTTTGGCGACCAGCATTCCGATGGTTGTCTTCGGCGCACAGCTGCTGGTAAAAGTCTTAGATCGTTTTCCTTTTACGATGTATGCCGGAGCCGGCATTCTTGGCTATGCAGCTGCGATGCTGATGCTTGGCGATAAATCGCTGGGTGCGTTTCTCCAAGGATATGCGTTACTGCTGCAGATTGGCTTAACGTTAGGCGTGATGACTTGCGGCTACGTCCGGAGGCGAATGGCGAGTGCGGCTGCTAAAAGGGAAGCCGCATAAAGGAAAGAGAAACAATCAGACGATGCGCGCTCGCTTGCTTTGCGTTGAGGAGGGAAAGGATAAGCAGTGCTTATCCTTAAGATTATTATATCTAACTTAATGATTGGCCAATAGTATGTTACACTTTAGAATAGATTAGTAAGCAGGAGGCCAAGCATGAAATTACTTAAGAAGAAGATCATGACAGATGGAAAAGTAGTCAATGATGCGCTGTTGAAAGTTGACTCGTTTCTGAATCATCAAATAGAGCCGGAACTGATGAAAGAGATTGGCCGTGAGTTTGCCGAACGCTTTAAAGATGCGAAGGTGACCAAGGTGCTGACGATCGAGGCTTCCGGTATTGCTGCAGCGCTTATGACAGCGCTATACCTCGATGTTCCGCTCGTTTTCGCCCGCAAAAAGAAGTCGGCGGTGACGGAGGAGAACCTCTATGCTGCGGAAGTGTATTCGTTTACCAAAAAAGAGACCAATCGCGTAACGGTGGCCAGTGAATTTTTAGCTGACGGCGATCAGATCTTAATCATTGACGACTTCTTAGCAAATGGCGAAGCGGTACTTGGACTGTGCAACATCGTAGAACAGGCGAAAGCCAACGTGGTTGGCGTTGGCATCGTGATTGAAAAGAGCTTTCAACCCGGATGCGAAAAAATCCGCAAAGCTGGTTATCGCCTCGAATCTTTGGCCCGCATTCATTCTTTTTCCGACGGCCGGGTCAATTTCATGCAGGATGACACGAAATAAAGCGATTATAAAAGAGGTTCCCGTCTGGGAGCCTCTTTTATTGATAAAAAATGAAAAGTGAGGGGTTATGGATGAAAATAGCTGCAGTACAGATTGATATTGTTAAGCGGGATAAGAAGGCCAATCTGCAAAAGGTGCGGCGCATGTTGGAAGGGCAGGGTTTGGATCTGGCCGTTCTGCCGGAATTGTTTGCGACGGGTTACTTCTTTGCCGATCGTGCGGAAGCGGAAAGCATGGCGGAATCAGTGCCGCAGGGAGAAACAACGCAGGCGCTTTGCCGGATGGCAAGTGAATTTGACTGCCACATTATCGGCTGTGTGCTGGAGGAAGAAGCGGATAAGCTTTACTTGAGTGCAGTGGTCGTCGGCCCGCAAGGCTATCTTGGCAAGCAGCGCAAACGCCATTTGACGGAGTTCGATGCACGCTGGTATTCGCAGGGAGAGGAGAGCGTCGTCTTTGACATTATGGGCAGCAAAGTCGGCGTGCTGGTTTGCTTTGATGCATGGTTTCCGGAAAGCGCACGAGAGCTTACGCTGCGCGGCGCGCAAATTATCTGCCAGACGGCGTTGATCAGCAGTCCGGACACGATGCAGATCATGCGGGTTCGGGCCATTGAAAACAAGGCCTTCGTCGTAGTTGCCAATGCTACAGGGGAAGAGATTTATCAAAACGCTGCAATGAGATTTCGCGGCGAAAGCAGAGTGATTGATTTCCTGGGAAATATACTGCAAACGATTGAGCGCGAAGAGGGTGTTGTTTCTGCCGAGGTAGCGGTTGCCGCAGCCGATGGCAAGGCGATGGGCGACTGTACGGATCTGCTCGCTGAAATCAAACGACACCGCGCCTTGTATCAAAAGGACTAGGCTGCTGCCTTGTCTTGCTGGCGATTACATGGTACAGTTATAAAATATGAAAGAAATGAAAATGGAGGAGCCAACGTGCGACTGACGGAACGTGAATTTGAACAGTTATGCGGTCAAAAAACGAAAAATGCCGCTGCAATGCGCCGCGGCCCTAAGGAAGCGGAAATCCAGAACTCAATTCGGGAATGTCTGCGTTGGAACGGTTGGTTCGTTGTTCGCCATCAGCAGACATTGGGTAGCCATCGCGGCTTAAGTGATCTTACCGCCATCAAGGATGGCGTAACGGTTTATATTGAAGTGAAGACGCCGCATGGCGTGTTGTCGGCCGACCAGGAAGCTTTTCGGGCCGAGATTGAAGCGCATGGCGGTACCTATATTGTGGCGCGCTCGGTGGAAGACGTACAAGCGTTGTGTGGTGATTTTGCAAAATGCCTATGTCAAAAAAAGTGAGGTTGGAAGAAGTAAGCAGTTTTCCTCCGGTTTGCGATGAACGGGCGAAAATCTTGATCCTTGGCTCAATGCCCGGTGCGGAATCACGCCGACAGAGGCAATATTACGCGAATCCGCGCAATCATTTTTGGGAAATCATCTTTACGCTGTTTGGCGCAACGATTTCTGTCGCGCAAAGCAGTTATGCAGAAAAACTTTCGTTTGTCGGTGCGCAGGGCATTGCGCTCTGGGATGTGATTGAAAGATGCCTTCAAAAGGAGAATGGCAGCGAGGATGCGACTTTGGCGGATGCAAAGACGAATGATTTTGCCGCTTTATTTGCGCGCTATCCCGGCATTCAGCATGTCTTTTTTAACGGCGCTAAAGCCTATGAGACCTTTCGACGTCAGATCGGCTTTGAAGCATTTAAGCAGATCCGTTTTTACAAATTGACTTCAAGCAGTCCGGCTAATGCGATCGGATTGCCGCGAAAACTGAAAGAATGGGAAGTGGTGCGCATGAAAATGCAGGAAGAAAGGCAGGCGATGCCGATGGAACGACTGTTGGCGGTGCAGGAGCGGCTATTGCTGCTGCTTGATAAACTGGAAGAAGAGAAGATGGAACGCGATGAGACGCTGAACTGGGAACGTCTTCATCTGGCTAGCTGTGCACGAACAGGACAGATCCTGGCACTGCGGCGCGGCGTAGATCTGGAACTGGCAGGAATCGCCTGCGCGGTGCACGACTATGGCCGGATGCTGACCGGACGGCAGAGGGATCATGCGGCGAACGGCTATGAACCGGTGAAAGAATTTTTGCGGCAATGTGCAAGCTTCAGCGCAGCGGAAAATGAAATGATTGCGGCCGCGGTGCGTGAACACAGCAGCAAAAGCAGCGTCGGTACGCCGCTCGAAGAAATCGTCAAGGACGCCGATGTGCTTGACTGTCATTTATATGGTTTGCCAATGGCGCGAGCCGAACAACAAAAGAGGTTGGATGCTTTGTTAAAGGAAATAGGAGGATAAGGAAAACCCGCGAGCACAATTGCTACGCGGGTTTTCCTTATTGGCCGCCTTGTATCGACTCGAGAAAGAGACGCGTTGCGGCCGAGAGATAATGATCTTTTTTCCAGACAATGCGCTGCGACAACTCGATTTGCGGTTCGAGCAAAGGGCGATAGTGGATTTTGGAGGTCGGCGCTAAATCTTTGGCCGAACCGGGAATGATGGCGATCGCTATGCCGTACTCGGCCCAGACCAAAAGGGAACGGACATCATCGACCAAACAACGGATCTGAGGTTCAAAGCCGTGCTTTAAACAAGGGGGAGTGATCAAGGCTTCCAAACGCCGGTGCGTGGCGATCGGTAAGCTGTTTAAATCGTGCCAGGTAAGCGGTTCTGAAGAATTCGGCAGCAGAGGGAGAAAATCTTCATGGATGGCGGCAAGCAGGGAGTCGGTTCCGAGCGGCAACGATTCATATTGTGCATCGTTGACCGGAGAACGAACGAAGCCGATTTCGATGACGCGGCTTTCCAATAGTTCGAGAATGCGAATCGTGTCGCCTTCCCAAAGCTGATAGCTGATTCGAGGATGCAGGCGGTGAAAGGTTTTGATATGATCCATCAGGACGGTGACGCCGAAGGAAGCGGCGGTGCCGATGGTCAACGCGCCGCTGTCGCCGTGATGAATGTCTTTAAGATTTTTTGTCGTTACGTCGAGCAGTTCGAAAACCTGCTCGGCCCGTTCTTTGAGAAGCTGGCCTGCCTCCGTCAGATCGATGCTGCGGCTGCCGCGGTGGAATAAGCGCACACCGAGTTCCTCTTCCAGCAGGCGGAGTTGTTGACTCAAAGGAGGCTGAGCCATGTTCAGCCGGCTGGCGGCCCGTGTAATCTGTCCTTCATTGGCTACGGCGAGAAAATACTTTAATTTTCGTAGATCCATAAAAACTCCTTTCATATGAAAAAAAGTATGGAAAATAAATTAAATAAATATTATTAATATAAAAGCTTATTGTATATAATTCTAACGGTACGATGAAGTTTCGTCAAAGAATAATGAACGGATAAAAGGAGAAATGGTAATGGAACCGTATTCAAAAAAAAGTCTGTATGTGATGGCTGCGGCCACTTTTCTTGCCTTTATGGGCATCGGCGTCGTCGACCCGTTGCTGCCGATCATAGCGAAACAGATTGGGGCGCGCCACTGGGAAGTGGAAATGCTGTTTACCGCATACATCTTTACGATGGCATTCATGATGCTGCCCGCGGGCATTGCCGCCAATCGTTTCGGGGAAAAGCCGGTGCTGACCAGCGGCTTGTTTGTGGTTTGTCTGGCCAGCCTTTTTTGCGCCTTAGCCCATTCAATCGTCGAGCTGTCTTGGTTTCGCGCTGCGTGGGGGTTGGGCAACGCGATGTTTTTCGCCTGTGCAATGACAATCATGATCCGCTTTTCACGTTCTGTCACGGAAGCGATCGGTTTATTTGAAGCGGCGGTCGGTCTTGGCATGGCGGTGGGCCCGCTCTTGGGCGGCGTATTGGGCGAAGCAAGCTGGCGCTATCCGTTTGCAGCGACCAGCCTCTTGGCAGCCTTAGCCTGTCTGTGCGTTTGGCGTTTCGTAAAGCCTCCTGTGCAAGAAAAGAAATCTGCAGCGACTTCGCATGGCAGCAAGGATTTGCTGGTTTTGCTACGCTACCGTCCTTTCTTGCGTGTGGCGCTTGTTTCCATGCTTTACTATTATGCATTTTTTACTGTCTTGGCGTATTCGCCGCTTTTTCTGCAACTGTCGGCAATGGAACTGGGCTGGGTGTTCTTTGGCTGGGGGATGATGCTGGCAGCCGGCTCTGCGAAACTGTCGCATATGCTGGAACGTAAGTTTTCCTCAGTGCAGATCATTAGCGGAGCCTTGCTCTTATTCGCATTGAGCGTCAGCGGCATTTACTTTAGTCAGGACAAAGCGCTGCAATTGGCGTTGATCATCGCATCAGGCTTGTTCTGCGGCGTGAGCAATTCCTTGTTCACGACATACACGATGGAGTTGTCGCCTTATCCTCGCAATATTACTTCCAGCGCCTATAATTTTGTCCGTTGGCTGGGAGCAGGCTTGGCGCCGGTGACGGCGGGGATCATGGCGGAAAATATCACTCCGGCAGCGCCTTATCTGGCGGCTTTTCTAGTCTTGGCGATTGGTATCGTCAGTCTGGATCGGAGTCCTAAAGCCGTGTTGCCGGAGTGGGCAGAGAAAATCGCCAATTGATGTTGAAAAAAAGAGACTGCATCCGCACGCGCTTACCACTGCGCCGTGCGGATGCAGTCTTTTTTGCCAAGAATACAAGCTGCGCCTGACGTTAAAAACTCATGACTTCGACGCCGCTCGGCAATTGAAATTTATCGGCTGGAATCGGATCGAACTTCATGTTTTTGTATTCCTGAACGATCGCTTCATTGCCTGATTTAGGCGTCAGTTCCATGCGTAGCGGAGCGCCATAATCGACGCGCAGCCACATTTTCATTTTATCGCCGCTAGAGGCATCGGTGAATTCGAGGACACGGCAGAGAACGTCGTCATAGGTTACCGTTTCAAGTACCTTCCAATCAGGGACAGGAATTTGCTGGAATTTATCCGGTTTGTCTATTTTTGTTTTTTGACCGGCCAACGCAGATTGCTTGGAAATCTTCATCGCGGTCTTTTCGCCAGGATCGTACATATACGTGAATTCACCGTCTTGAATGGTAACCATTTTTTTCCCTTCGACGCTGAATTCCATGCGAAGCTTGTCTGGGGCAAACCAGACCGAAGCGTCCATCATTTTTTTGCCGTTGATGGTGGTCGTCATGTCATAACTCCAGCCTTTGACCGCTTTAAATTTTTGAAAGATCGAATCCAGACTTTCTTCTTTGGCAACAGGCGCGGCGGAAGTCGGCTCCGCTTTCTTTGCGTCGCCACCGCAACCGGCAAAGAGAAGAAGCAAACTGAGCGATGTGAGCAAGAGAAATAATTTACGCATAAGTTTTCCTCCTTAAAATAAAAATGGGAGAAAATGTATAATTATCTTAAGTATATCGCATTGCGCGGCAATGTTAAATAGGCAAGGGACTATGGCGTAAAAGTTTAACGATTGTTTAAAAACAAAAGCGACAGCGTTTGCTATACTAAAAACGAAGAGGAAATTTATCCGGTGCGAAGCGTATCTTTGCGGCAGGTGCGATACAGAGGCTTCATTAAAGAGTAATGAGCGAAAGAAGGAGGGATGTCCGGCGGCGATTTATGCTGTAGGATGTTCTTTTTTTTGCGGGAATATAATACAATAGACAAATGATGAATGGGAAAGAAGTAGGTGGCAGGAATGGGAGACACGCTGGAACTGAGTGAACGGACGTTGGCAGAGACCGTTGCGGCGCAGGGAGGACGTTTATACCGGGTTGGCGGCTGTGTACGCGATGCGCTGCGCGGCTTACCGGCTAAGGATATTGACTTTTGCGTGACCGGGATGGTAAAGAAGAATTTTAAAGAATTATTTCCTGAAGCCAAGGAATGCGGTAAATCGTTTCCGGTTTTTTTATTGACCGTTGACGGCGTCAAATGTGAAGTTGCGTTTGCCCGCACAGAACGTAAAGTAGGCCCGGGTTATTTGGGCTTTAAAGTATCCTCGAAACCGAAGGTCACGATTGAAGAGGACTTATTTCGACGTGATACGACGATCAACTCGATGGCGATGGATTGTTTGAGCGGCGCAATCATTGATCCATACGGCGGTCGGGAGGACATCGAACGGGGAATCCTGCGCGCAACGAGTGAACATTTTTCCGAAGACCCGATTCGTGCGCTGCGTCTGGCAGGTCAGGCGGCGCGGCTCGGCTTTACGGTGGAGCCGAGGACGCTTGCACTGGCAGCGACGGTAGCAGAGGAATTGAAAGATGAACCGGTGGAACGGATGCTGGCAGAACTGACAAAGGCGTTGAGCGAGGCGGCAGAGCCGGCGCGTTTTTTTCGCGTGTTGGATGAGGCGCATTTGTTGCCGGTCACGTTTGGCGAATTAGCGGCATTAGGCAGGGGCGAACGGGAGCGTGCCTTACAGCTGCTCGACGCGACGGCGACGCAGACTTCATCACTAAAGGTGCGTTTTGCCAGCTTTGGCCTGACGTTGCCGCAAGAGGAGCTGGAAAAATGGAATAAGCGGATGACGCTGCCGGGGGATTGGCTGGAAGGCGCTATAACTGTCGGACAATTGGCGAAGCTGTTGGCGCAGCCGGACGCGGAAACCATTGTGACAGCGCTTATCCGATTAGGACGAGGTGCAATCGAGGCGGCTGATTTTGATTGTATTGCAAAGGCTGGCGCGCTTTCGATACCGGAACTTGCAGGACTGAAAGCGGTGATGCAGCAGGCCGTGCGTGCGGAGGTTCTGCCGCCGCAACTGCGCGGACGAGAAATCGGCGTATGGCTGCGCGAACGGCAGGTGAAGGCGATTGCATGTGCGCTTGAAGCATAGCCGAACCTTTTTCATCTTACTTTGCCTGTTCTTCGTTGGGCTCGGCGGCGCAGTTTGCGACGCGCAGGGGCAAGAACATCCCGAGGCTGAGAGGGTAACCGATTACAGTCGGACAATCTTAAGAGGGGATTGGAAAATTAGCCAGGAAGATCAGGCGGAATACAAAGATACGAACTATGATGATTCCGCCTGGCAAACGACGGAAGTGCCGTCTAATTTAGCGGATAGTCTGCCAAACCTACGGACAGTGTGGTATCGAAAATGGATTTACCTGCCGGCGGATAAACCGCTCTATAATTTGGCGCTGCGCCTCGGCAAGATTGCAACGGCTGAGGAAGTGTTTATCAATGGCTATTCGATTGGCCGCAGCGGCATTGTCGAGACGATGTCCTTAAATCATCAAAAGATACGAATTTATCAGTTGCCGGATAGCAGACTGCATTTTGGCGGTTATAATCTGATTGCGGTCAGGGTACAAGCGGGCTTTTATGATTTAGGCGGCATTTATAACGATCCGGTATGCATCGGCGATTATGTTTCTTTGATAAAGGAATTGATTCGCAGTGAAGATACGGCGCTTGTTTTTAGCGGCATTTACTTTTTAATCGGTATGGCTGCGTTGGCGTTTTATTTAAAACAGAAACGCGAAAAGGATCAGTTATATTTTGGTCTCGGATGCATCAGTATTGGTGTCTATACATACTATACGACGCAGTGGCGTTATATCGTCGGCATCGAAGGGCCGTGGGACGTAGTTCTCTTTCATATCGCCTCATTTTTTATCGTACCGGCATTTACTCGTTTTGCTTATGAGCGGTTTCGCAATCCGGATCGGTCAAAAGAAAGCAGGAGCGAAAAGCTGTTTGAAGCCTATAGCAATGCGACGCTTTTTTGCGCCGTTTTCATGAGCCTGCTGCTGCTGGCGTATCATGATGTCCAGTTTTGGCGATTCGCGGAGAATATGTTCAATAAGGCATTGCAGCTTTTTACCAGCTGCATCGGTATGGTTTATCTGACTTATAAATTAATGCAGGGGCAAAAAGAAGGACGCGTCATTATTTTTGCTGCGTGCATCGCCATGTTTAGCGGAATTATGGAAGTTGTGGCTGCCGATCTTAAACTACCGCCCAACCCTTCGATGTGGGGGTTGATGGTATTTGTCCTGATCAGCATTTGGGAATTAGCTAACCGTTTTTTCCGTCTGCAGCATGAGGTTGAGGAATATTCGCTGGGGCTGGAAAAAATGGTCGAACGCCGTACCGAGCAACTGCAGAAGATGGAAACGGCACGCCGCCGCTTATTGGCCAATATTTCGCATGATTTGCGCACGCCGGTCACGTCAGTGCTTGGGCATGCGGAACTGTTACTGGAAGGCATCATTGAATCGCCTGCCACGCAGCGCAGTTATCTGCAGCGCATCCATACTAAAATGCTGGGGCTGAATCGATTGATTCAGGAGCTGTTCGAGTTGAGCAAAATGGAAGCCCAACAAGGGCGTTTTGAAATGAAGCCGATTGCCCTGGCAGAACTGGTGGAGACAATTTTTCAAAATCATGTATTTGACGTCGAGCATGCCGGAGTCGTTCTGACATGCAAAGTCGATCTGCCGCAGGGTTGTCAAGTGAGCGGCGATGCGGAACGTTTGGAACAGGCTTTTCTTAATTTGATTTCCAATGCGACAGCCCATACCGACGCAGGCGGGCAAATCGAAATCAGCGCTGCTTTGGCGGCACAGGACCGGGTGCTGTTAAAAGTCGCCGACACCGGAGTGGGAATTTTGCCTGAGCATGTCGAAAATATTTTTGAGCGTTTTTATCGGGGCAATGAAGCGCGAACGAATCCGGCTGAGCACAGCGGCTTGGGACTGGCGATTACAAAAGAAATTATTATGGCGCATCAGGGTGAGATATGGGTAGACACGGGTGTTGAAAAAGGCTGTACGATTTGCATTACGCTGCCTTGCAGTCAAATTGAAAAAGTTTAAAATTTGTTTAAAATCGCGTCATCCAAATTCGACTATACTGTAACAAACGGCAGATGGTCAGGCGAAAGGGGACGCGAAGGATGAAACTGAAATATTGCGTAACATCTATGCTGCTCGCATGGCTGCTGTTGGGCAGCGTTACGATATGGGAACCTGCAATCGCCTGGAGCGGTATCAGCCAGACGGCGATCGAATGTCCAAAATGCGGCGCGATTGATGTTACGGAATATGATGCGACGCGTTTACGCTGCAACAATTGCGGCTATGTATTTAAGAAAGCAATGCAGTAAAAATAGAGGGCTGACATTTTTTGAAAATGTCAGCCCTCTATTTTTACAATTGATCGTTGAATTTATAACCTTTGCCCCAGACCGTAAGAATATATTCGCGTTTGGCTGCGTTTTGCTCCAGCTTTTTGCGGAGACGGTTAATATGAACCGCGACCGTTCGCGTGTCGATGCTTTCGCTGCCCCAAACGAGCGAGAATAACTGCTCATTGCTGTAGGTCCAGCCCGGGTTGCGCGCCAGGCGCGACAAAAGCTGAAACTCCATCGGCGGCAGATCAATAATTGTTTCATCGACGACGGCCTGTGAATTGACGAGATCGATCGTCAAGCCGGGAAAAGAGAGGATGTGCTTGCGTACGGCGGTCGCCGTTTCCGGCAGACCGCTGCGTCGGAGCGCGGCTTTTACGCGAGCCAGCAATTCGCCCAAACTGAACGGTTTGGCGATATAATCGTCGCCGCCGGCTTCGAGGCCGGAAATTTTGTCCTGCTCTTCGCCTAAACAACTGAGAAACAGAATCGGCGCGTCTGTTTCCTGGCGCAATTGGCGGCAAACGTCAATGCCGCTTGCGCCGGGCAACTGCACATCGAGGATCAAAAGATCCGGACAATATTCCCGTGCCAGACGCAACGCCTGCGCAGCATCATACGCCTGCTGGCAGGAAAAATCGTATTTCGTCAGATACGTATGGATAATTTCACTGATGTCAACGTCATCATCGACAATCAGAATTTTAGTCTGTGCCATGGCATAAGTTCACCTCGCAACTTAAATTCGCGTTATTTTAGCAGACTCCTGCAAGATAAAGGAACGCGGCAAAAGGGTTTTAGCTTACGCAAGGAGAAACCCTATATATGGAAAAAGATGCGGCAGGTGATGGGAATGGAATTCATCGATTATTATGCCGTGCTCGGCGTTGCGAAGACGGCCAGTGACAAGGAAATAAAGACGGCATACCGCAAACTGGCAAAGCAGTATCATCCCGATCTGTACAAAGGGCCGGACAAGAAAAAAATTGATGAAAAATTCAAGCAGATCAATGAAGCGCATGAAGTGCTGAGCGACAAGGCCAAACGAGCCGAATACGATCGCCTCGGTCGCGATTGGCAAAATGGCGCAGCGGCGCAACAAGCGTATGAACGCCAGAGAACGCAGCGCCAAACGATGCATATGGAAGATATGGACGGTTTTAGCGATTTTTTTGCGGCCTTTTTCGGCGGCGATGCCTTTGGCCGTACGGCAAGGCACGGCCAAACGCAAGATCCGTATGACGTACATGAGATGTTGCGTCGGCAACGGCAAGCGCGACCGGCGCGTAATATTGAGGCCGAGATTGAATTGCCGCTTGAAGCCTTAATGCGAGGCACGGAGCAGGAGTTTCAAATCGATACGGGGACGGCAATGCGTAAAGTTACGGTTACCATTCCGCCTAAATCGCCGCCCGGCACGGTGCTGCGCTTAAAAGGGCTGGGGGAAAAATCGCCGCAGGGCCAAGCGGCCGATCTGCTGCTGCACATCAAGGCTGCGCCGCATGAGAAGTGGCAAGTCACGGGCGAACTCGATTTGACAGGCGAGCTTACGATTCACCCGGAACAGGCGGTACTCGGCGATGCAATTTCCTTACCGACGCCGGACGGAACGGTGCAGGTGAAAATTAATGCCGCAACGCATGCCGGACAAGTCCTGCGTCTGAAAGAGCGCGGCTTCAAAGGAAAAGACGGGCGGCTGGGGAACCTGTTGCTTACGATTCGGATTGACCTGCCTGCCAGGCAGAGTGCGGCGGAGGTCGAGCTGTACCGGAAGATCGCGTTGTTGCGTAAAAGCTAGAGCAAGGGGCCGTCGAAAAATGAAAGGCAGGCGTTTATATGCAGCGGAAACATCAACGGAAACTGCTTAAAAATTTGTTTGCCGCTTGGCTGATCCTATCGAGCATCATTGGCAGCGTCGTATATTATTTGGAGATGGAACAGATCGATGAATGGGTCGTATCGCTGGCATTAGCCGAATCGGAAAAACTTGTTGAAAGTTCAATTCACGAAGGAACATTGCAACAGCAAGTCAAAGCGCTGCTGCACGAAAAAATGACGGAAATGACGCAGCGGAATTTTTTGATTGCCGAGTTATATGACCAGGAGGGAAACAAATATCTTGAGGCAGTCAGACCCGGCAGCCAGTCCATCGAGGAGCGCCTGAAGGAAAAAGGACATGCTGCAACGGTCAGCCGCAACATCTGGTATGAAAAGCAACAAATTCCGGAAGGCCTATTTTTGCAAGTGTTTGTCCCGTTGATCAATCACGGCGGAGAGTATGTCGGTCATTTTGAAGGCGTGTATCACGTAGATGAAGCAGTGGTCGGCAAAATCAAAAAGCAGGTCGTCTGGTCGTTGTTCCTGGTCGTGATGATCGTACTGGGAACGACATTGGCGATGTATCCGATTTTTCTGGCTTTAAACCGCGACTTGATTCAGTACTCCAGAGGCTTGCTGCGAGCCAATCTGGAAGTGCTCGATGTTCTGGGCGGTGCGATTGCCAAAAGGGACAGCGACACGCATGCCCATAATTACCGGGTTACGATCTATGCGATTTATCTGGCGGAAAGATTGCAGGTTCCGGCCAGTCAGGTCATTGAATGGATCAAAGGCGCTTTTTTGCATGATGTTGGTAAAATTGCCATCAGCGATACGATCTTACTGAAAAACGGAAAACTAAGCGAGGAAGAATTCAGCGTGATGAAGACGCATACCCAGCACGGCGTTGATATCATTAAACGATCTTCGTGGCTGAATGCGGCGAAGGAAATTGTTTGCTATCATCATGAAAAATACGACGGCAGCGGGTACCTGGACGGTTTGCGCGGCGACGACATTCCGCTCGGCGCGCGCGTATTTGCGATTGTTGACGTATTTGATGCGCTGACTTCGCAGCGACCTTATAAAAAAGCCTTTTCCCTTGAAAAAACGTTAGAGATTATGCGCGAGGGTGAAGGGACGCATTTTGATCCGTTGCTGCTCCAAGTTTTTTTGACAATTGCGCAGGAACTGCATGAGAAATTCAGCGCAGCAAACGAAACGGAGCTGGAAGAGGAATTGGCGCTGCTGATAAAACGGTATTTTTAAAATGGTAAAAAGATCGAAGTCAACAAAGTCAGAGCTAACTCTTCTGTTTAGAAGAGCTACTATCAAAAGATCATACCAGGAAAGACATTGAACGTACCCGAGATACAGGGAACTAGGTATAGAAAATTGGATAACAGGAATGGCAAAATGCATCGTATGCTTTGTGAAAAGTTCATTTTGTCTATAGTTAAAACCATCTTTGAATAAAAGGTGGTTTTATTTATTTTGTATTTAGACTTTTATTAATCAGTAGTAAATAGTGTTTTGCGATACTTGGGGAAAGAAATACCGACAATTTCAGGAGGGATAACAATGAGTACAATATCATCAACCACATCGACTTCCTCGACTACTTCGTCAAGCACAACGAGTTCTACGGGTTCGACTACATTAGATACAGATTCGTTCCTTCAAATTTTAGCGGCAGAATTACAGTATCAGGATCCGTCAGATCCTGTCAGTGCAACGGAATATGTAAGTCAAATGGCTACGATTAGCTCACTGTCACAACTGTCAAACATTTATTCGGCGGTAAACAGCGGAAATGCATATAGCTTAATTGGACAAACCGTGACATATTCGACAACGGATTCTTCGGGAGATTCAACGACGGCACAAGGTACTGTGGGTTACGTAACTATTTCCAACGGCACTACATATGTAAATATTGACGGAACCAATGTCAGCTTAGATTCCATATCGGTGGTCGGAGCAACATCGTAAAAACAACGTATAAATCGGCTAGCGTCAATAAAAAATAACGAGGGGGAATTTTCCTATGATGGCATCGTTGTATACCGCAGTGTCGGGATTAAAAGGGCAACAGACGGCTCTGGATGTAATTTCAAACAATATTTCCAATGTAAACACAACCGGGTATAAGTCGCAATCCGTCAGTTTTAGTGATCTGTTGAGTCAAACGCTTAGTTCTGCTTCGGGATCTAGCTCAACAAGCGGCGGAACAAATGCAAAGCAGATTGGTACTGGCGTAAGCGTAGCGGCGACGAATACGAATACGACAGTGGGGAGCACGGAAACGACAGGCGTTGAAACGGACGTATCCATTGGCGGCGACGGATATTTGGTGGTACAAGGAAGTTCAGGCAGTTATCTGTATACCCGCAATGGAGAACTGAGCGTAGATGATGATGGAAATCTCAATATTAATGGTTATGAGGTTTGCGGCTGGCTCAGTACGACGGATGCTTCCGGCAACACGACGGTCACGACGAATAACACGCCAGTGAAAATCAACGTATATTCCGATACCAGCATGCCGGCGAAAACGACGACGGCGATCAGTTTGAATAGCGCAAGCACAAGCGGGAATTATTTGGACTCCGGCGATACGGCCGCTACGACGGCAACGGCATTGACGAGCATTGGTACGACCCCGACCGAGTTTGATAAGACGGCAACGGTAAAAGTGTATGATTCACAAGGCAATGACTATACGGCAACACTCAATTTCAAAAAATGCTATGTGGATGCTACGACTAATACGACCAGTTGGTACTATGAAGTCAGCGGCGATAGCGCGACGATCAGTCCGTCCAGCGGATATATCGCTTTTGATTCGGATGGAAATCTTGTTTCCGGAACGGTGGGGACGGACACTTTTACGACGTCTTCTTCTCTGACGATTACGCCGACTGACGGCTCTACGGCAGCTTTCAGCGCAACACTCGATTTTAGCGGATTGACGAGCACGAATGCCAGCACGACCAGTTCGTCGGATGCCAGCAGCCTTTCTTTCACACAGGATGGGTATGCGGCAGGAACGATGGAAAGTTGGTCCGTATCGACAGACGGATCGATCGTGGTGAGTTACAGCAATGATCAAAAGAAGACGATTGCGCAATTGGCATTGGCAACGTTCAGTAACGCTTCGGGTCTGGAGAAGACCGGGAGCAGTCTGTATTCCAGCAGCAATAACTCCGGCGATCCCGTTTACACGACCGCCGGCAGCGGCGGTACCGGTTCATTAAGCTCCGGCACCTTAGAGATGTCCAACGTGAGCTTGGCTTCAGAATTTACGAATCTGATGATTGCGCAACGCGCGTATCAGGCCAATACAAAAGTAATCTCTACTGCGGATGAAATGCTGCAATCGCTGATCAATATGAAAAGCTAGGGTTTGAGGAGGAGCGCTTATGAGCTCAACGTTTAGTACATATAGCATCGCGTATACGGGGTTGTATGTGAATCAGACGGCTTTGGCCACCACCAGCAGCAATTTGGCAAATGTAAATACGGCAGGCGCCTCGCGGGTTCGAACGGCAAGCGTGGAAATGGATACCGTGCAAAAGTCAGGCTCTTTTACCGGTGACGGGGTCAGTTTGGCTTCCATTACCCGGGCGAGAGAATCGTTAATGGACAAGGTTTATCGAACGCAAAACTCCAGTTCCACCTATTATTCAGTGAAAAGCGGTAATTTGCAGTATCTTGATCAGGTGCTGACGGAGTATGAAGCCAGTTCGGATGCGACAGATTCGGAATCAACGTCGGATTCGGTTGGATTGCAGCAGGAAATCACTGATTTTTTTTCCGCATGGGAAACGGTGTCGGTTGACTCGAGTACGGAAAGCAGCCGTACCAGCGTTATTTCTGCGGGAACATCCTTGGTAGAGATGCTTACGAGCATCGACAGCCAGCTTCAACAACTGCAACAAGAGTCTGTAAGCGGCGTGAAGGAGGGCGTCGACAGCCTCAATGACCTTGCGTCGCAAGTTGCCGATTTGAATGGACAGATCAGCAGTGCGGAAGCAAATGGCAGTGAAGCGACTTATTTGCGAGACCAAAGAGACGCCTTGCTGGACGAAATGTCATCGTTGGCGAATATCAATGTAACGCAAATGAATAATACGATTCAAGTATCCATTGGAAGCATTACGATTGTGGATGGACGTGATTCGTATGCGTTAGAGGTAGACGGAACGGGAACAACAAGTGATCCGTTAACAGTGAAACGGGCAGACATTGATTGCAAGGTGGCGGTTAACAGCGGCAGCATTGCCGCGTATCTGGAAGATGCGGATCAAAGTGGTTATGAAGATATTGATTCCGCCAGCTTGCCGTATGATTTTTCGACGGATGCCAGCAGTTCGATTACGAACATGCGGCAGGCGCTCAATGTGTTGATTACGACATTGGCGGACAAAATCAATACGTTGGCGACATCGGGTGTGGACGGCGAGGGCGAAGCGGGAGAGGCGTTTTTTACGGTCGTTGATTCCAGTAAACCCTTAAGCATCACAAACATAAAGGTGAATCCGAACCTGGTGGACGATCCGGAAAAACTGGTTACCGCATCCAGCAGTGATGATGGGGACAATACAATTGCGAACCAAATCTTAGAGCTGGCCAGTGAAGAGTGTTACAGCTACGGCGGGATTGCAAACGATATTACCGGATTTTACGCAGCGCTGACAAGTTGGATCGGGACAACGGGAGATGAAGCCAGCAACAACTATAAAACGCAAGAAGCACTGACGGAAAGCGTTGCTAACCAACGGCAGAGCATTTCAGGAATTTCTGTAGATGAAGAAACCGCGAATATGATCAAACTTCAGAATGCGTATGCTGCGAGTGCCCGGGTCATGAGCACGGTGGACAGTCTTTTGGCGGGATTGATTGAAGACATCGGGTAAGGAGGGAATAATATGGCATCGACATTTATGGGACTTAGCATTGCAGCGCGAGGATTAGCTGCCAGTCAAGTCGGCTTAAATGTGACGACAAATAACATGAGCAATATTGATACGACCGGATATTCGCGCCAATTAGCAACCCAGACATCCATAGGTCCGGCGGCTGTTTATAGCAGCAGCCTGGTTGGCGGCGGAACGGAAGTGACTTCCGTTGACCGTGTACGAAGTTTTCGTTTGGATCAGAAATACTGGCAAGAGAACAGCGCTTCCAGCGCACTGGAAGCAAAATCGACCTACCTGACTGAAATTGAGAGCTATTTCGGCGCCAGCGATACCGATTACATCAGTACCGCATTAAATACTTTCACGACGGCGCTGAGCACCTTATCCACGGATAGCAGTGATAGTTCCGTACGTGAAACGGTGCTGGGAGCGGCAGAATCATTTTGTTCGACGCTCAATAATGCGTCGACGGAATTGACGCAATTGCGCAGTGATTTGAACACGGAAGTCAGTACGGCAGTAGATCAGATCAATGATTATGCAGCGGGGATTGCCGATTTGAACGGGCAAATTTCGCTGGCAAAAGCAGTCGGCGGATCTACCAATGAACTGGAGGATCAAAGAGATGCGTTGGTCGATAAACTTTCCGGCTTGGTAGGCATTAGCGTAGTTAGCGAAGAGAACGGATCGTTTACCATTAATACCAAGAACGGTACGTTGGTGAGCGGCAAAGAGGCAAACGCGTTAGAGTGCTACACGGTTACCGATACTACAAGCGCGCAGTATGGCATGTATGGGATTCGTTGGTCTGATTCCGGTGAAGATTTCGCAGTAGGAGATAGCGGCTCAATTAGCGGATATCTTGAAATACGGGATGGCTCTTCGGATGAAAGTAAAGGGATTCCCTACTATATCAATCAGCTCAATGAATTTGCACGGTCATTCGCACAGGCATTTAATGAAGGGATCACGGTAGGAGCGACTTCGTACAGCGGGCATGCTGACGGGGCAGGGATTGATGATGCAGAGACAACCGGAATTCGTTTTTTTTCCTATGAAGACTTATCATCGGAGGATTTGATGGCGAGCGGAACGGATACGCAGGCCGTCTATAAAAACATTACGGCAGCCAATATTTCTCTAAGCAAAGACGTGCAGGACGACGCCGACCTGATCGCCTGTGCCTCCATCAGTGGCGAGGAGGGAAATAACGAAAATCTCAATGACATTATCAGTATTTGTACGGATCTTGATATTTCAGGAAGTTCAACCGTGACGGAGAGCTACAATAATATCATTGCGGATCTAAGTACGAGCAGTTCGTATACGCAAACTCAATATGACCGTAAAAGTACGCTTGTTACTTACATTGATACCAGTCGTTCATCGGTGTCAGGCGTTTCAAGCGATGAGGAAACGGTTAACCTGACGAAATATCAATCGGCGTATGATGCATCGGCGGCAGCGGTGAAGACCTGGAGCCAGATCTATGATAGCACCATTAATATGGTCAATGATTAGGAGGGTTGCATGTGCGGATTACCAACAGCATGATTTCAGACAACGCCCTGCGAAATATTACGAAAGCCGCCAATCGATTGGCCAAAGCCAACGAGGCCGCCTCTTCGCAAGAAAAAATTCAATTGGCTTCCGATGATCCGGTCGTGGCAACCCGCGCTGTAAGTTATCGCAGCTATGTTGCACAAATCAAACAATCACAGGATGCTGCGGATGCTGCAGGGAATTGGCAGAAAGCGACGGATGATGCGCTAAGTCAGCTGAGTGACGTGATAGCGAGTGCGAAGGAGCTGACAACCAAAGCGGCAAACGATACCAATAGTGAATCGGATTTGGCGACAATTGCAGATGCGATTGAAACACTGCGGGATCAAGCCGTTTCAATTATGAATACAAGCTATGCCGGACGCTATATTTTCGGCGGCTACAGCACAAGTGAAGAGCCGTATAAAACGGTTTCCAGCGATATCGGCGATACGATTACGTACAAAGGATCTTATTTGAGTCTGGGCGGCGTTGTTTCGGCGGATGTTTCCGACTCGGATCTCATATCGTTCTACAGTATGAATGAAGATGAGGCGTACGAAAGCAACGCTACGATTAATACTACAGCGGCAAAGGCCAAAACGGCGTATGAAAATATTACGACGGCCATTACGACGTATGGAGGAACCACAACGTTGTCGACCGCAACGGCGAGTGCGAAAGCGGCGTATGAGGCAGCTGCGACTGCGGCCGCTGCCGATGCAACGAATACGACGCTGACGGATGCCGCAACGGCGGCCCAAAGCATCTATGACACCTTGAATACGGCGGCTTCTACCTATGGCGGAGCGGCAATGCTAAGTTCGGCAAGCACGGCGATGGAAACGGTAAAGGATGTTCTGGCGGATTGTGTGAGCGACGGGAAGGGAACAACGGCATTGGCGACGCTGGCGACCAAGACGAAGACGTCTGCAGCCTCGTTAACGACGGCAATTACGGCATACGGCGGTACGACGACATTGACGGCTGCGGCTGCTACGGCATTGGCCGATTATAATACCGCAGCCGCAGCTGCTACTGCGGATCCGTCGAGTTCGTCGCTCGCAGCGGCGGCGAAAGCGGCAAAGAGCGTGTCGGATTCATTGGCAGATGCCGTCACGACGTATGGCGGGACAACGACCGTAGCGGATGCTTCGACGGCGGAGCAGACTCTTTCGGATACGTTATCTTCCGCGGTTTCCACGTATGGAACAGCAGCGGAGAGCATTAATTATAATATCGGATTTAGTACGCAAGTCACGGTGAATATTGAAGGCCAAGATGCAGTGGGCGAGGGTGCCGAGAACAATCTGTTCGACACTTTTTCAAAGTTGTTGCTGGCGCTTCAAGGTGACACAACTTATAAAACGGCCAGCGTCGATTCGACAGGAACGGTGACGGTCAGTACCCAGACCATGTCAATCAGCGATTTGATCGATGAATTTTCAGCGGACTTGGATCGTTTGACGTTTGCGCAATCCACGCTTGGCGCACGTATGGATGAAGTCGATGCGGTGTCGGATAAATTGGATGATGCATATACGGCATATACGGGATATATGACCGATAACGAACAGGTGGATTTGGCTACCGCTGCAACGGAAGTGAGCAGTGCGGAATATTGCTATGAGGCGTCCTTGTCAGTGGGGGCGAAGGTCATTTCGAAAACGTTAATTGATTATATTACCTAAGAGGAGGCGAGAAAATGTCTTCAAGCAGCAGTATATCTACGACCACGGTTAATGGAACGACGCGGATCACAGGTTTGGCGTCCGGCTTGGATGTGGACGGGATTGTCGATCAGTTGATGCTTGCAGAACGGGCGAAGAAATACAATAAGCTTACGCAAAAAGAGCAAACGGCGGAATGGAAGCAAACTGCGTACCGTACGATGATTACGGATATTCAGGATTTTAGCAGCAAATATTTTAATGTGTCTTCATCGACGAGTCTGTTAAGCTCAAAGAATTTTTTGCAATATGCTGCGACCAGCACTTCGTCGGCGGTTGCGGTAACGGCGTCCAGCACTGCCAAGGCCGGGAGTCATACGGTTGAAGTGTGTCAGTTGGCTACAAATGCCAGTCTCAGCGGAAGCGGTATCACAAAAGATGTCCAAGGAGCGACAACGCCGGATTACAGCAGTCTCAGCGGTGAAAGTTTTGTTTTGACGCTTGACGGTACGGATTATACGGTGGATTTGGATAATATGACAGCCCAGGATGTCGATGGGCTGCAAGACGCGATCGACGATGCTGTTGGGGAAGGCAAGGTGACTGTCAGCGAAAACTCTTCAGGCTATTTGACGATTACATCCGCAGATTCGGGCGTTCAGGCGATTTCGGTCAGTGCCGCGTCGTCGAGCGACAGCGGCCTGACGGATCTTGGATTCACAAGCAGCGGCGTTCTTTCCAATCGGTTGAGCACTTCGGATACTTTGTCCAGCATTGCGGATCAATTGAATTCGGGCAATGCATTAACATTCGATAATGGATATCTTAATATGACAATCAATGGCGTTTCTTTTTCATTTGATGAAGACGAAACCTTGTCGGATATGATGTCCGAAATCAATAAGTCATCAGCGGGAGCTACGATGACTTACAATTCTACGACGGGAAAGCTGGCATTGACTGCCGATGAT
Source organism: Azotosporobacter soli (assembly GCF_030542965.1). NCBI lineage: Bacteria > Bacillati > Bacillota > Negativicutes > Selenomonadales > Sporomusaceae > Azotosporobacter > Azotosporobacter soli. The sequence goes on along the minus strand of NZ_JAUAOA010000030.1, from coordinate 13,411 downwards.
ACGGGGGCGGGAAGTTCGTTGGTTGCCGCTGACAGCGGAAGCAGCAATTTCATATCGGCGCTGTTGACGACGCAAACGGACGGAAAAGACTCGATTGTCGTAATTGATGATCAACGCTATGTCCGAAGTACGAATGTAGTGACTGTTGATGGCGTTACCTACACATTAAATAAAACAACCACTACCGACACAACGACGACGTCTTCCTCTTGCTCTTCAACCGCAGATACAGTCAGCGTCACGCAAGACAGCAGCGGCGTTTACGATCTGCTCAAGGATTTCGTCGATGACTACAATACCTTGATGGAAACGATCAATGACGCGCTGGATGAAACGGCGGACTCTGATTATCCGGCTCTTACGGATGACCAAAAAGCAGACATGACCGATGATGAAATTACCAGTTGGGAAACAAAAGCAAAAGTCGGGTTGCTGGAGGGCGATTCGACGCTGACCAGTTTTTTGAGCAATCTGCGCAATGCATTAGCGGATTCGATTTCGGGGCAATCAAGCAGTCTTTCCAGCATTGGGATCACCGCAAGCGATGATTATGCAGAAAACGGAAAACTGTCGATTGACGAATCGACGTTAGAAGAGGCGATTGCGAGTAATCCGGAAGCGGTGATGAAATTATTCACGCAGCAGGCATCATCCACATACACCACTTCCTCCGGCAAAACGGCTTCGCTGGGGACGACCGGGATTGTTCGCAGTTTAAATGCGAGCCAGCTTAGCACGCGTTATAAAGAAGAAGGCATTGCCTATCGCTTTTATGACATCATTGCAAAGAACATATCTACCGTTGCAGACAGTTCAGGCAACAAAGGGCTGCTGATTGAGATCGCCGGGACGACGGAGGATTCTTCGGATACGGATAATAATCTGACGACATTAATTGATAAATATAGCGAGCAGATTGATGATGAAAGTGACCGCCTAGATGATTATGAAGATAAGTTATATACAAAATATTCTGCGCTGGAGACGTATATCAGTACGATGAATACCAAGCTTTCTGCGTTATCTTCGTACACCTCCAGTAGCTAGAGTTGGGATGGTGAGTCGGTATGGCGCAGGCGGAAGTAAAAGTTGGATTGTTGCGGCATAAAATAGAGATATTGGAGGCTCTTGCCGCGAACCTGGCGACGCAGTGCTGGGCGATTCAACAAGAAACGATCAAAGGATTGCCTCGGCTGCTAAAAGAGTATGATCGATTGTTTTTAGAACTGACGGAGAATGAAGAACGCTTGGCAGACTGCGGCGAGGAACGAAGAACAAGCGAGGCAGCTTTGCTGCAGGAGGAAATAGAAAAAAAACAGCTTCGATTGATGCAGGCAAGCAGTCACCTTTTACAAAAAGCAGCGCTTGAAAAAGCAAGCGTGTCCGGACGGCTGAAAAGCCGTAACGTGAAGAGACAGGTTCGCGCTCAATATGTTACGTCGTGGGCCGTGCTGACACGGGGACGCCTCATCAATGAAAAGGGATAACGGTAAAAAGTAATAGCGTAGAGGAGGAATGGTTATGTATGCGGCAAATACTGCGAATGCATATAAAAGACAACAGATTATGACAGCGTCGCCGGAAGAATTGACGTTAATGCTCTATGACGGCGCTATTCGATTTATTACGGAAAGTATGGTTGCGATTGAAAAGCAGGATGTAGAAAAGGCGCATAAAGCGAATTTGCGGGCGCAAAATATCATGCGTGAGTTTATGCTGACGACGGATCGTAAGCAAGAAATTTCTAAAAACTGGCTTGCTGTCGATGAGTACATCTTGCATTGCTTGATTCAAGGCAATATGAAAAAAGATCGGAATAAGTTGGCGGAAGCGAAGAAACTGTTGACTGAGTTTCGTGAAGCTTGGGTTTCTGCAATGAAACAAGTGCGTAAAAAAGCGGTTGTAGGAAAGTAGAATAGAATGCAGTATTCATGCAAAAAGACGTGGAAGGGTGAAGCAACATTGAGGAATGTTGCTTCACCCTTCGATTTATATTTTGAAAAATGGAGCCGAGAATTTGAAATCAAGCAAAAGAAAAATGCACTGTACGCCATGCGTACAGTGCATTTTAAAATTAAGATTAGCCTTGCAGCAAAGTCAGAACTTGCTGCGGTTGCTGGTTGGCTTTGGCCAGCATCGCGGTGGCGGCTTGCGTGATGACGCTCAATTTTGTGTAGGTAGACATTTCGGAAGCCATATCCGTATCGCGGATGTTGGATTCGGCAGAGGTCAGATTTTCACTTTCGGTATCCAGATTATTAATGTTGCTTTCCAGACTGTTTTGAACCGCGCCGAGATTGGAGCGTTCAGAGGAAACTTTCTTGATGGCTTTATCGATTACGCTGATTGCGCTGGATGCGGCATCAACGGTCGTCAGATCAATACCGGAGTCGGAATCGGTTCCAGCGACGCCTAAGGCATTAGCATCCATGTCGCCGATCGAGAGGCTCATGCTTTGGTGGGTGTTTGCGCCTACCTGGAACGTCAGTGCAGTGGATGCGTCTACCGTTACGTCAGCGGTGGCCAAAGTCGTTGCGGTTGCCGCTTTATAGGCTGTAAGGTCAGTTGTGGTTGTCGCATCATCGGATGCTGCCGCCTGCTTAATCAAAGCTTCTTTGGCTTTGGCAATGGCAGTGGCGCTGCCGCCAGCGACCGCGGTATTGTAATCGGCGGCGGCTGACTTGTCTGCGCTGGCCGAAGTGGCGCCGGTGGAAGCGCTCATGGCTGTTACCAATGCGTCAAAAGCGGTATTTGCGGTTGCGGTTGCCGTGCCGCCTAAAGTAGTGAGCGCTGCATCGTCACCGGAAACGGTGAGATCGAAGGCTTTCAGCGTGTTTCCTTCACCGACTGCTGTAGCACCGTTAATCGTACCGGTGGCATTGGTACCGTACGTCGTGACGCTTGTGGCTGTGGTGCTGGAAGTGGCGTTAAATAAGCCGGATGCTCCGAGCAGATCATTCGAACCTTTTAACGTGATGCTGGAACTGCTGCCATAAGTGCTGTCGGTCAACTTGATGAAATAGTTGCCGGCTGTCGTCGTATCCAAAGTAGCGGTTACGCCGGTCGTGGAAGTTTCATCATTGATTTTTTCCATGATCCCGCTGATCGTATCGCTGCTTTCGATGTTGATGGTGGTTCCATTGATGCTAAAGCTGCCGGTCAGCGAACTGGAAATGGTACTTGTTGCGGCGGTAATACCGGAAGTGGAGGCCGTGGCCAAGCCGGTAGTCGCTTCAGTAGCTACCGAAGTGTAGTTTACGGTATAGACGCCGGAAGCGGTATTGTTACCGGCGACTGTGTTCGCCGTATCGATTGCGGCGGAATTGGTTCCTGAAACGGCAGTTGATGCGCCGCTGTCGCCGTTGAGGAGTTTTTTGGTATTGTATTCGGTATCGTTGGAGATACGATCAAGTTCCTGGCGCAACTGATCCGTTTCATCTTGGATGTTCGAGCGGTCATCATCCGTCAATGAATCGGTGGATGCCTGTACCGCCAATTCGCGCATGCGTTTAAGAATAGAAGTTGTTTCATCCAGAGCGCCGTCTGCTGTTTGTGCTAGCGAAATTGCGTCTTGGGAGTTGCTGCTGGCTTGGTCGAGGCCTTGAATTTGCGCACGCATTTTTTCGGAGATCGACAGGCCAGCCGCGTTATCGGCCGAACTATTGATGGAATAACCGGAAGAGAGTTTTTGCAGCGATGAATTCATGAGCGAGCTGTTCTTATTCAACTGATTGGTGGTGTTTAATGCGGACATGTTTGTGCTGATTACTAACGACATAATAAATTCCTCCTTGATTTTTAAAAAGTAGCTTCCATGCATCCTAGGGCTTCAAATAATTTAGATATCGTTTGCTGTTCGCTGCATAGCATCACTCCTTAGTCTTTTCTTACTAAGATATTCGCGGCGAATTATTTAGTGTTTATTAATAAAATGGCGTGTTTTACAAAAAAATATATAATCATTTATTATTTTGCAAATTACGCTATGATTAAGCTGAAATTTAATAAAAGTTTAATAAAGTTATGTCAGAATGTAGATTATCTAAGGATGGATAATTTACACAAGGTTGTGGCCAAGTAGGTGTTGTAGTGAAAATACTGTTAATCGAAGATGAGCTGAAGTTAGCGGATGCACTAGCGTATTTGTTGAAACACAATGGATTTGTTGTCGATGTTGCCAATGACGGTGAGATCGGTATTGAAATGGCCTGCACGAATGTTTACGACATTATTATTCTGGATCGAATGTTGCCTGGTTTAGATGGATTGTCTTTGCTCAAAGAATTTAGAAAACTAGGGTTCAATACCCCGATTATTTTTTTGACGGCAAAAGATACGCCCAATGACAGGGCAGAAGGATTAAATGCGGGAGCCGACGATTATTTAGTCAAACCATTTTCTAATGTGGAGCTGGTCGCACGATTGCAAGCGTTAGCGCGGCGAAGAAATACAGAAATCGTCAACAATGTTCTGACAATAGGAGAGATGGTTTTTGATCCGCAGCGAGCGCAGGTTACTCAAAACGGCATGGTAATTCAGTTAACTCTAAAAGAAGCGCAAATCTTAGAACTTCTGATACGGAATCAGGGGCAGGTAGTAACAAAGCAGAGAATTATTGAAAAGGTATGGGGCTATAATTCCTATGCAGAAGAGAGCACAATCAATATTTATATCCATTATCTGCGTAAGAAAATTGACTTGCTCAATATAAAGACCGTACGAGGGATGGGATATTATTTGCAAAAATGCAGCAATATGGCCATGGCAAAGGGTGTGCTTGCGTCGGCGCATTCGGCTACATCGTAAAGATCAGATACGTCAAGTAGTCAAGTAATAATAAAAACGTCACACCGATAAAGGATTCCTTTAAAGGTGCGACGCTTTTATTTTAGAAAGCATTAATTAGTGGTGCGAAATTTGAGAGGAAGATGAAAAATTACTTAATCCGGGAGAAGGATGGAGCAGTCGATCGATAAATATCAATTTCAAATTGAAGGCGTTCGATAATTATTTGTTTTAATAGCTGATTCATTTCGTTAGAAGCGCTCTGAATCGTTTCATCGATTGCCGCTAGTAGTGATTCGGCATCTTGGGTGGAAAGATAGGATGGAAAATCCATTTTTACAACAGGGGTATAAGAACGGCTGGCGTAGCGCAAGACAAACTCCGTCATCCGGTTAGAAATGTAATGGATAAAATCATTGTCGGTTGAAATTTCTTGTAAGTATTCAAACAGAACATTTGTAATGGTTTCTCGCGGTGTTTCTTCAATGCTGCTTTCTTTCAGGGATGGAAACAAAATAAGCTTTGCCGTCATGCAAAAAACCTCCTTGTCTATGAGGAAAGAGAAGATCGTAGACTATTGGTTTTCAAGAAGACATGATTCGTGATCTTCATACAATTCTCCACGAAGAATGTGAAAAGAGCGAGGGGCGTCAATTGCCAACCGCAAATCACCTTCAGTGCTTTTAACAACTTTGACCATGATGTCTTTTCCGATCATTACATATTCACCCGCTTTTCTACCTAATACCAGCATGGCGCTTCCTCCTATGAAACTAATTTTACTCATCCTATCATCTCATGATTGTATTTAGTTTTAATTAAATATGAAAGAAAAGAGCTTGCTTATATAGACGAAGGTGAAGCTGTGAAGAATGCTTCTAAGCTGTTTGGAGCCGTCGTTTCTGGACGTGTTAATTGCGATTCGATAAAAATCCGCATCATTTCTTGATGCACGATTGTGGAGTCGTTGGATTGATTTGCAATAATGAGCCGCTCAAGGCTCGTCTTGCTGGCATATGGAAGAACTTCATTCAAAAAGTAGTGTTTAGCAGCATCGGTATCAATAGACAATTTTTGAGCAGAATGAAATTGAGAGAAATCAATCAGGTTGGTTTTCATAGATATCACGCTCCCTATAGTAATGAGTAGAATGGTAAGATATTAATGCTTATTTAGCATTATACAAAGCGATTATTAAAATAGTGTTTAGTATTTATGAAAGGAAAAAACACATGATGAAACGGAAAGCATATATTGTAGAAAAAGAAGAAAAAAAGAGGAATACCAAAATGAATCTGGCAGTCCTCTTTTTGCGTTGTGAATTATTTTTAGAACAGCGGAACAATCGCGCCTTTATATTTTTCTTCTAAGAGATTTTTGACTCGATCCGACTGCAACGCTTTGGTCAGGCGCTCGGCGGATTTTTCATTGTTGGCGCCTTTTTTTACGGCAACAATGATGGCGAATTTGTCGCTTTCGCCGTTGTCTTCAAGAGCCAGCGCCGTTTTAGGGTCGACGCCGCCTTGCACGGCGATGATCGAGTTGATGGTCGCTGCATCCACGTCATCTAAGGAACTGACCAGTTTCATGATATCCATTTCGACAATTTGCAGATTTTTTTTATTTTCCGTGATATCCAATTTTGTCGGCGAAGCAACATCGTCTTTCAGTTTGATCAGTGAGTTGCTTTGCAAAACCTTGAGCGCACGGACTCGATTGCTGGGATCGTTCGGAATGGCGACAGTTGCGCCGTCTTTCAAATCGGCCAGCTTGCTGACTTCTTTCGAGAAAATTCCCATGAAATATTTTAACGTGCCGTTGCCGTATTTAACGAGCGTAGTACCTTTGTTCTGGTTAAATTGGTTCAGGTAGGGTTCGTGCTGATAATAATTGACGTCGACGCTGCCTTCTTGCAGCGCAATATTTGGCGTGACCAGATCGTCAAATATCTTGACGTTCAGCGTGTAACCATCTTTGTCGAATTCTTCTTTGGTCGCTGCAAGAATATCTTTAAATATCGGCGAGGTTCCCACGGTAATGCTTTTCTTTTCCTGTCCGGAGGCGGGGGATGTTTCTTTCGCCTGATTGCTGCAACCGCCGATCAGCAGGGCGAAGAGAAGGAAAGTCAGAAGGAATAGGGTCGATTGTTTTAACAGTTTCATCAGTAGAACACTCCATTTCATATTGCTTATTTTAATATCTTGTAGAAAAAGTTTCCTGCTGCCTGCAAGAGCTGAACGAGGATAATCAGGACAAACACGGTCCCATACATAACGGTATTATCAAAATTGGCATAACCGTAAGTGATTGCCACAGCGCCGAGCCCGCCCGCACCGACAGCGCCGGCCATCGCAGTGCAGCCTAGAATTGCAATGACGGCCAGCGTAATGCCGGAAATGATCGACGGCAACGCTTCGGGAAGCATGATCTTAAAAATGATTTGCCTTTTGCTGGCGCCGAAGGATTTTGCCGCTTCAATCAAGTCTTTATCGACTTCGCGCAGACTGCTCTCGATAATTCGTGCGATAAAAGGCGCACCGGCGAGCGTCAGGGGCACTAAAGCGGCTTTTTCGCCGATCGAGGTGCCGATGATGGCTCGGGTGAACGGGATGATCGCTACAATCAAAATGATAAAGGGAAACGAGCGGACAATGTTGATAATCGTATCAAGAAACTGATAAATGTAAGGATTGGGTTGAAGACCGTTTTTATAGGTGACAATCAGAATAATCGCCAGCAGCGTGCCGATCAGGGTGGCCAAAAGCGTAGACACGCTGACCATAAAGAGCGTGCGGGACAGTTCAGGGACTACGATTTGAAGTAGGAGACGCGAAAGTTCATTTTCCATCCGAACGGATCACCTCCCAGGTTACATCAAGCTTGCTCAGGTAAGCCGTCACTGCGGAGACCTGGGTTTCGTCAAGGCGGATGACGATGGTTCCGAGCACGGCGTCGCGGTATGGTTCCAGTGAAGCGCGGGAAATGGCGAAGTGGATGTCAAGCGTACGCGCCATATCGGAGAGCCAGGTGCTGTTGGCGTCATTTTCCTGATAGCTGATTTTTATTTGCGCGCCGTTTGTCAAAGAAAGTTCCGTTTCTTCGTCGCCGAGCAAATTCTTCAAGGATTGCGGTTGGTTAAGAAAAATCTGGCTGACGCTGCCGCTCGCAGTGATTTCGCCATCTTCCAAAATCGAAACTTTATGGCAGAGTTGGCGTACGACGGACATCTGATGCGTGACGACGACGATGGCGATGCCGAACGTTTCATTGATTCTTCGCAGCAATTGAAGGATCGAGGAGGTCGTTTTCGGATCGAGGGCCGACGTCGCTTCGTCACAGAGCAGAATTTTGGGGTTAAGCGACAAGGCGCGGGCAATCGCGACGCGTTGTTTTTGTCCGCCGCTCAATGCGCGCGGTTTTTCGGACATCTTGTCTTCCAGATCGACTAAGCGGAGCAATTCTTTAACGCGCCGGTCGATTTCCGCAGACGGATAGCCCCAGCATTCGAGCGGCAAGGCGACATTCTGATAAACCGTTCTGCGTTCCATCAAGGAAAAGTGTTGAAAGATCATGCCGATGTTTTTGCGGAAATTGCGAATCTCTTTCTCGCTATGGCTGCGAATATCAAAACCTTCGACGCGTAGCGCGCCGCCGTCGTATTGCTCCAAACCGTTAATGCAGCGCAGCAGCGTCGATTTTCCGGCGCCGCTGCGACCGACAAGGCCATAAATTTCACCGGCTTCGATGCGCAGATTGATGTTTTTTAAAACCGGAGTATCACTATACGATTTTTGCAGATTGTCAACTTCAATCAAAAGCTATCGCTCCTCTACCTGTTGCAGTATTATCCATGGTCGAAAAAAATACCGCCGAAGAATAGCGGCTTACTGGAATCCACATTATGACAAAATAATACTTTATATACAATAATTCTATAGTAGAATACTATTTTGTCAATGTGTATGGCTTTGTGACATCGTTATTTCGTTTGTAGAAGATGGAGGCAGGAGAAGGGTTTTTACAAAAAATGGTGAAAGTCATTAATATGAAAGTGAAAATAGGCAAAGCAGTTGAAGGTGGGAATCATATGCAAAAGAAAGGCTATGCACTGTTGGGGATGGTGATCATGCTATTGTTTTGCCGGCCGGTTGCAGCTGCGCCGGTTGATTTTTCCGGAATTGGCACGGTGGATTTGGGCGATGCCGTGCAGGTGAAAGAAGGCGGCAATCCGAGCGGCGGCAAGGATTATAAATTGCTGGTCAAGGATGGCGCGGTTTGGCGGGGGCTGCGGATTTTGGCGGCGGCGAATCTGCCTGAGAGCGGCGCGCTGGATCCGGTGTTTGTCCTGAATCAGGTGATTGATGAAAAGGCGAAGGGCAGCAATATTATCGAGAGCGAGGAAGCGAAGGCGATTACCGTCAATGGCTGGCCGGGCGCTACCGGGGCTGTCAAGATGACGGTGGAAGGCTGGGTGATGAATCTCGATCTGGTCTATGTGAAAAGCCCAAGCGGCATCAAGATGATGGCCTTTGCCTGTGCGGACAGCGATACGCCGTACTGGCGGCCGATTATCCGAAAAATAGTGGACAGCATTCGCTGAGGCCAGGGGTATGATCAAGTAAATCAAAACAGGCGGGAAGAATGAATGGACTTCATTTTACCGGCTGTTTTCGTTTATCCGATGAAAAACAGGAATGAGAAGAAATTCAGTAGGAAGAGAGGGAATATTTTGCAAGGATTATAAGCCATAACCGTCCACTGCTAAGTTTACGAAACGATAACAAACCGATAATCAAATCGATGTTGGCGGATGGTATAGTGAAGGCGATGACACAACGCTGCAAGATGATAGGTGGTAGTATGAAGGAAAAAATGGTCCGCGGTTTCGTTGAATTGGTGCAAGACTGGCACGACCGAGTGCTCACGCTAAAACAGCGTTTGGGGAGCGGAGGTACTGTGCGAAAAGTGGGACTGCGCGAAAAATTGATTCTGATGCTGGGCGTGTGGGCCTTTTTGGCGGTGGCGGGCAGTTTGGCTGGATTGGTTGCGATGCAGACAGCCAATGATCGCTTGGTGGATATGTACAACCAACGTCTTGTTGCGCTGCGACAACTGAAAGTGGTATCGGATTTGTATACGGTGAATATTGTAGATAGCAGTCATAAGCTGCGCAACGGCAATTTAAGCTGGCCGGTTGCCAGGCAGCGGGTAACGGAAGCGCAAAATCAATTGCAGACGGCCTGGCAAGCGTACCGTGCACAACCGCGTACAGGCGAAGAAGAACAAGCGGCGATTCGAGCCGAACTGCAGATGAATATCGCCAGTATGGAAATCCAAAATCTGCAAACGATTTTGCTGAAGGAAGACAAGGAACAACTGGGCCGATTTATGATTGAAGTACTGTATTCGAGCATTGAGCCGGTTGCCGTACAAATGTCGGAACTGATCGATTTGGAATTAGTATTGGCCAAGGCGGAATATGAAGCGGCGCAGGCCAGCCATGCCCATTGGGCGAAACTGTTTTTGGCGCTTTTGACTGCGGGCATTCTAGTAGGTTCTGTTTTGGCGGTCAAGCTGTTGCGCAGTTTGCTGAAACAGATTAGTAGCACGGCCACAGCGGTAGAACGGGTTGCAAAAGGTGATCTGAGCGGTTCGCTGGCGATCGTTGCTACGCAGGATGAATTGGGACGACTGCTTAACGGTGTGAATGTGATGACGGAAAATTTGCGCGGCCTGGTGCAACATTTGGCTGAGTCGGCCTGTCAAGTGCAGGATTCGGCCAAGCTGGTTGAGGGAACGGTGGGGGAACTCTCTACGGTATCGGCAAACATCGCGGAAACGGGGCAGGCGTTACGCGGCGATGCGGCGTTGGGACGGGAGACGTTGGTCGAAGTGGCGCGTTCGCTCTTGGAATTGTCGGCACTGGTCAGCGTGGCCAAGGAACGGGCGCAAGATGCGGGCAAGCGCGCGAAGGAAACAAGGGAAGTGGCGATGGAGGGACAAAACCGCGTTTCGCTGGCGGTAAACCGGATGGAACAGCTGCATCGCCATACCGACGGCGCTCGTACACTCGTCGATAATTTACAAGAGTGCTCGAAACGGATCAGTGATATTAATCGAACGATGACGGCGATTTCATCGCAGACAAAATTACTCAGTTTGAATGCGGCGATTGAAGCGGCCAGATCTGGTGAAGCGGGACGTGGTTTTAACGTGGTCGCGCTTGAAATTGGCAAGCTGGCGGAACTGTCGAGCGGCAGCGCGGCTCAGGTTGCGGCCTTGATCAGGCAAATGACGGACAGCAGCAAGGCGGTTGCCGATATGATGCGTGAATACGGCGGCGAGGTGGTACAAGGAACGACGATTGTTACGCAGGCTGGCGATGCGTTGTCGAATATTTTACAGGCGGTGGCGAATACGGTCGAAGATATTGAAGACATCGTCAGTGTGACGACGGAAGAGGTGGCGCAATCGGATGCAATCGTTGAATTGATTGATTCGCTGGCCAATGTGATCGACAACAGCGTAAACCGCGCGGATGATTTGGCGGAGTTATTGCAGACGAACCGGAGCAGCGTTGCGGTCTTGGCAGCTGGCACGGAAGAAAATCGCGAATTGGCGGAACAGCTTGGCCAGGCCGTGGCAGGGTTTCATCTGCCAGACGCACCGGAGACGGTTCGTAATACGATAGAGGCGACGCTACGTGAGAAAAATAATCAAGCTGTGGCTTGAAGAGGGGGAAATGAAAATGAATGAGCATATTATGTTGCCGCCTGATTTTAGCGGCAGAAACGCGACGCAGGCGCGCAATGCGTTTTTGCAATTGGTCGCGCCGGGCGTGAAAAAAATTATCGCCGACGGCAGCCGAGTCGATGCGGTCGACGCCGTCGGACTCGGCGTGCTGGTCATGACGCAGCGGCGCTTGCAAAAGCAGGGCGGGGAATTGGTACTACAGGGAATGTCGCAGCCGATGGCTGTGATTTTGGATAAGGTGCGCCTTCGTAGCTCGTTTGGCGTTCCCTTATAAAATTGGTTAAAAGTAAAACAGGGATTGTCTTATATAAAAAGACAATCCCTGTTTTCAGACTGTAGACAAAACTCCACTCCCGCTAATGATATGATAAAATCATTAGCGGGAGTGATTTTATGTACGAGAAAAAAGATCGAAGTCAACAAAGCCAAATTGAATTCTTCTGCTTAGAAGATTTAGTACCGAAAGATCATATATTACGAGACATTGAACGAGCCATCGATTTTCGCTTCATCTACGACGAAGTCGACGGTTTATATAGCGACTCCGAACGAGGCAAACCAGGAATTGATCCGGTGAGTCTGTTTAAGATCGTACTGATTCAATACCTGTTCGGCATTCGTAGCATGCGTCAAACCATGAAAGAAATTGAAGTAAATATGGCTTACCGCTGGTTTATCGGATACGGCCTTACCGAAAAAGTCCCGCACTTTTCAACCTTCGGCAAGAATTATACCCGGCGTTTTCAAGGAAGCGATGTGTTTGAGCGGATCTTTATGCGCATCCTGTACGAAGCAGTAAACTGCGGTTTCATTGATGCAAGTTCCGTATTCATTGACGGAACCCATATCAAAGCACGAGCCAACAAAAAGAAAAGCGCAAAAGTGTTTGTGCCGATTCCGGCCAAGCAATATCAAGATGAACTGAATGCGGAAATTCAAGCCGATCGCGAAAACCATGGCAAGAAACGGTTAAAAGATAAAGACGACGATGAAAATCCGCCGCAAGGTAAAACCATCACGCAAAGTACGACGGATCCGGAAAGCGGCTTGTTTCATAAAGGCGAGCATGAAAAATGCTTTGCCTACGTAACCAACACGGCTTGTGACCGGCATAACTTCATATTAGGATACGAAGTCGCAGCGGGCAATGTTAATGACAGTCGATTGTTTGATGAACTGTATGAACGAGTCGTCAGTTATTTCCCTGAAACCGAAACCGTTGCCGTCGATGCGGGCTACAAAACGCCCTGGATTATGAAACAAATTATCGACAGTGGCCGAATTCCTGTCGTTCCCTACAAGCGTCCTATGACAAAAGAAGGGTTCTTCAAGAAATATGAATACGTATATGATGAATATTATGAATGCATGATTTGCCCTGGCAACCAGGCGCTTGGCTACAGTACGACGAATCGTGAAGGATATCAAGAATATAAAAGCGATGCAAAACAATGCAAAGTGTGTCCGCATTTAGAGCAATGCACGCAGAGCAAAGCGCATCAAAAGCAAGTCCAAAGGCATGTATGGGAATCCTATCTGGAACTTGCTGATGAGTATCGGCACATGCCGATATATCGCGATATTTACAAATTGCGCTCGCAAACAATTGAGCGTGTCTTTGCAGATGCAAAAGAAAAGCATGCAATGCGCTATACGCAACTGCGTGGCCTGCAGAAAGTGAAAATGCAGGTGACGCTTACTTTTGCATGCATGAATCTGAAAAAACTGGCGACCTGGAAGAAACGCAGGGGTATATTACCGCCTGTTTTTCAACGTTTTTTCGAAAAACTGCGTTTTTGCAGTGAAAATTGGATAACTGAAATTGAAAAATGCACCTTACGCTTTGCGTAAAGTGCATTTTGTCGACGGTCTG
>NZ_JAUAOA010000029.1 GCF_030542965.1 Azotosporobacter soli | reverse complement strand
TTTGCAAATCTTTCTTCTATAAAGTTTTCAGGGAATATATTCTCTTGTAGAAATGTTTACCTGTAAGATCTTGCGATGCGTTAGCTCGTGTTGCAAAGAATTGGCATAAAGCATTTAGCGGCAAGGCGCGCTGAGGACCGTAAGCGAAGGCGTAGCGGAAGCTACGTTGAGCGAGGACCGCAAGCAGCAACGCAGCAGATGAATGGTTTAGGACAATTCGAAGTATCCGGTGATGATGGCTGTGGGGTCCCACCTGTTCCCATACCGAACACAGCAGTTAAGCCCACATACGCCGAAAGTACTTGGCTGGAAGCGGCCTGGGAGGATAGGGAGTTGCCGGTTAAAAAGACCGTCTGCATGAACGTGCAGACGGTCTTTTTCTTATACTTATAAAATTTGAAACGATGTATTTATGAAGTGTTAGATTTTGCTGCTGCGGCGTCTGGCGAACAATGCTGGAAGACGTTATAATAGTCATATATTATAGATTTCAGGGAGGCAGTTGATTGAAAAAAATTGAGGCGATCATCAGGCCGGATAAGCTGAATGAAATCAAAGCTGCTTTAGCGCGGGTTGGGGTGCGGGGCATGACGATATCGGAGGTTTCCGGCTGTGGTTTGCAAAAAGGGCAAACGGGAGTTTATCGCGGCCACGTATATAACATCACGCTGTTGCCGAAAGTGAAACTGGAAATCGTACTGCTCGATGAACTTGTGGAACAGGTCGTTGCGCTTATTTTAGAGTATGGGCGAACCGGAAATGTGGGCGATGGGAAAATTTTTATTTATCCCGTGGAAGAGGTTTATCGTATTCGCACCGGAGACAAAGGGAAACATGCGTTGAAATAAAAAGACTTGCACGTTGTGGATAGTGTGATATAATACGGTTTGTACGGAAAATCGGCAATGAAGCCGGAGTATGACTGCCAAGGGGCAGCTCTGCTCCGGTTTTTTATTTAGTAAATGGAGGATTGGTTATGGACGCAAGCATTCATTCGATTGCAGCGGGTTTAGACACGGTATGGGTTGTCTTATGCGCAGGATTGGTATTTTTAATGGAGGGTGGTTTTGCGGCACTGGAAGCAGGCTTTGTGCGCAGCAAGAATGCATTGAATATCATTATGAAAGTGTTCATGGACTGTACGGTGGGGATGCTTGGTTATTTCATGCTTGGTTTTGCGCTGATGTACGGCGTTGATTGGAACAGTCTTAGCGGAACAAGCGGCTTTTTCTTAAAAGGCGAGTGGGATCACCTGGGCTTACAGATTCCGGTATATGCGTTTTGGCTCTTTCAAGCAGGTTTTGCCATTGCGGTGCCGACAATTATTTCCGGCGCGGTCGCGGAGCGGATGAAATTCGCACCGTATATTGTCGTTTCTTTTCTGGTGGCGGCTTTCATTTATCCGGTTGCGGGGCATTGGATCTGGGGGGCCAGCGGGTGGCTTAATAAGATGGGCATGCTCGACTTTGCGGGTTCGGCAGCCATTCATTCCTTAGGCGGCTGGGCTTCGCTGGCTGCGGTGATCGTGCTCGGGCCGAGAACAGGAAAATACAATAAAGACGGCTCGGCGAATGTCATGCCGGGACATAATCTGCCGCTGGCGGCATTAGGAGCGTTTCTTCTTTGGTTTGGCTGGTTTGGCTTCAATCCGGGCAGTACTCTTTCCGGTCTGGATTTGAACATTGCCCGTATCGCATTGAATACGAACCTGGCTGCAGCGGCAGGTGGAACGCTTGCCGGCTTATATACACTGCGGAGATTTGGTAAGGCGGATCCGAGTATGGCGATCAATGGAGCCTTGGGCGGCCTGGTCGCCATCACGGCAGGCTGCGCGTATGTGGAACCGATCAGCAGCCTGCTCATCGGCGCGTGCGCGGGTGTGTTGGTTGTCGAGGCGGTGCCGCTTTTAGACGATTTGAAGGCGGACGACCCGGTCGGTGCAATTGCGGTTCATGGTGTGTGCGGCACCTTTGGCACGCTTATGGTCGGGCTTTTTGCTGAAAATGGCGGACTCTTTTATGGCGGCGGCTGGCATCTGCTCGGCGTACAGAGCATCGGCATTATCGCGCTTTCGGCGTGGGGGTTTGCGGCTTCGTATTTGCTCTTCAAAGCGCTGCAGCTGAGCGTCGGGATACGGGTGAGTGAAGAGGAAGAGATGGATGGACTGGATATCAGTGAACACGGCATGACGGCGTATAACGACTTGGAATTTAATCCGTTTAAGAGTCTGCCGCATAGTGTAGCGCATGTTGAGCGGCAGATTACGGCGGAAGAAGAGTTGGCTTAAGCGAGAAGCGGAGAAACCCTTGGTTAAAAGCCAAGGGTTTCTTCTTTTGAGAATGCGCAGTTTTCCAAAATTTCGGAAGGAATCGATCTGAGTTCGTCGAAGTTAGTTTGAGAAATAAAATTAGCGAATGCGGGCGGTGACCGATGAAAGTCCATTTATTAGAAGTGGCATTTCGTGATTATGATGGATATCGTCTAGTGAGGCATTGTTTATATGAAGTCTTGCGGAAGGTGGTGCTCGACAGCGGCGCAATGGAAGTCGCGCTGAATGAAGCGGTTAACAATGCGCTTTTACATGGCGGCTGCGAGCAACGCCATACGCAGGTCGTCGTCAAGATGGATGTGATTGCCGGACGTCGCCTGATTGTGCGGGTTGCGGACGGCGGCGGCGGGTTTGCTCATCCTGGCAAAGCAGGAAACGGCCATGGCGTTGGAGAAACGGTTCGAGACGGCATTATGGCGGAATCGGGCCGCGGCTTGCATATTATGCAGATGCTGACGGATTATATGCGCTATAACCAGGCGGGCAATGAAGTGCTTTTGATGAAGAGAATTGATGAAGCGGCTGTAAAAATAGGAGGCTGAAAGCATGACGAGTCATATTGAAGTCATTGGCAACCAAGTCATCGTGCAATTGAACGGCAGTATTTACGTCGAAGAAGCGACCGCGATACGCGAACAATTATTGGAATATATTGAGCAGGGTCATGTTAATTTTGTCATCAATCTGGGCAGCGTCGACTATATTGACAGTTCGGGCCTCGGGGTCTTAGTGGCGATTCAAAAGCGCGCATTGCAAAAAAACGGCAAGGTTGTCATTCGCGACTTGCGTGGTTTGGTACGGGAATTATTTGAACTTACCAGACTGACCAGTGTCTTTGAAATTGAAGGATGACGATGCAGGAAGGAAAAGCGAGTCAGCGAAACATTTTTTTTGCGGAGCCTGATGAAAGGATGACGCTCCTGGCGCGCGCGATGGAGCAGCATCTAAGCGGGGTAATGATTACCGACCGCAGAGACTGCATCGTCTTTGTCAATCAGGAGTTTTGTCGATCGTCCGGCTATGCAAAGGAAGAAGTGCTGGGCAAGAAGATTCCGTTTTTAAAATCGGGTGCACAGCTGCCGGAGTTTTATCAGGCTATGCTGACGACGATTCGCAGCGGCGGGGTCTGGCGCGGCAAACTGCACCACCGCAAAAAGACGGGAGAGCTCTTTTGGGAGAATGTAGTCGTGTCGCCGCTATACGATGAGAACAATGAAATCAGCCATTTTTTAACGTTGAAAGAAGATCTCACGCTGCAGGAAGAGGCGGCGGCTGTGCTGCGAAAGGCCGATCAAAAATTGCGCGAGGATCTGATGCTGGCAGGAAAGATTCAACGTGCGCTTTTGCCGAAAAAGGTGAACGCCGAGGAAATCACTGTGCAGTCGATCTATGAACCGCTGAATCTAGTGAGCGGCGATATTTATGATTATCTGTGGTGTGCAAAAGAAAAACGCTGCGTCGGCTATGTGGCAGACGTCATGGGGCATGGCCTGGGGGCGGCGTTGCAGACGTCTGCGCTGATGGTTCTCGGGCGTCAAGTGCTGCAAAGCAAAGAACCTCTGGCGAAGCGGGTGGAGGAATTGAACCGGAATTTGACGCCGTACTTGAATGACGGATCTTTTGCAGCGATGTTAGCATTTGAAGTGGATGTGAAACAGGGCATTTTACGTTATGTATCGGCAGGCATCAATCATTTTATCGCCCTGCATGGCGGCGAAACGATCACGGTAAGAGTGCCAGGGCTTTTTCTTGGCATCTTGCCGGATATGAAATATGAAGAAGAAGAGCTGGAGTGCCGAAGAGGAGACTGCTTTTTCTTTTGCAGTGACGGATTATTGGATTTATTGCAGGAGGAACATATGCTGCAGTTGAATGACTATGCGCACGGCATGCAATTGATGGAGAGTCTTGTGGTTGATGGACAGGGTCATGATGATGCCACCGTTGTCGGAGTACGGCTATAACGGCAAGTCTTGGACGTGGGTCTGGGGCTTGCTTTCTTAATGATAAAGAGAGGCGAGGAATTCATGATGGAAGAGTTGAAACGCTGCCTGACGAAACGTGGAATGATCGATGGGGAAAATGAGGAATACTTTCAGGCTGCAGTGTTGGTACCGCTTGTGCAAAGCGAAGATGGGCTCGCCGTTTTGTTCGAAGTGAGAGCCGGTCATCTGGCTTGGCAGCCGGGTGAAGTCTGTTTTCCCGGTGGGCGCATTGAAGCGAAGGATCTCGAGGCAAAGAGGGCGGCGGTGCGCGAAACCAGCGAGGAATTGGGTCTAAAAGAAGCCGAAATCGAAGTACTGGGCGAGATGGCGCCGGTCATCAGTCCAATCGGCGTAATCCTATATCCCTATGTCGGCGTGCTGAAAGGCGAAATAAAAGCCAATCCCGATGAAGTGGCGGAAGTCTTTTCGGTGCCGCTTGCAGAGTTGCTCGAAATGAAGCCGGAAGTCGGCAAAATGGAAATGGCAACAAGGCCGACTAAGGAATTTCCGTTGCACTTGCTGCCGGGATATGATGATGGCTGGAAGCGGCGAAAAAATTACGCGGTCTATTTTTATCCTTGGCGGGATAAGGTGATTTGGGGTTTGACGGCGCTAGTGCTGCAGCGTTTTCTTACCATCTATCGCGAGGCGGAACAACGTAAAAAAGCCAGCCGGAGTACGGCTGGCTAAGGTTGGCAGTGCGATTACGTGGCGAGAGGGGTCAGACTCCAAGAATGTCCGTGTATGGCTTGGTTATAAAGTTCCGATAAAGTCTGGAACACGGCGGCCTTTTTTACGGCATTCTTTTTTGTCAGTAGCGAAAACTTGAACCAACGTCCTTCGCGCGATAAACGATAAAAAGCATCGTTTATTCGGACCTGGATACTCTTGGTGGGCGATTTCGAAAGTGCTTCTTCCAGAAGTTGTACGGCAGGCCCATCTAATGGCGGTACAGGGGCCAATGACGTGACGGATTGGGAATCTGGTTTCACAAAAAATCACCTTCCTTAGCCGTTGAATTCTGACTATTCAGTGTCTTGACTCATTATAGCAGGTTTTTAATTTGCGTGCCTACTTAAAAAACTATAAAAATTTTAAATAATCTTTGCAATTAAAAGAAAAGGCCAATGTTACAGCTGAAAATGAAGTTTTTTGCCTGTTGCAAGAATAATGTACAGTGCTGCAGATTTCTAAGAAGGAAAAGTCTCTGAAAGACGGAAAATAAATTGGCATGGTTCTTTAATCCAAGGAATAGAGTAGCCAACTGCTCTTTGTATGCATTGTGCAGAAGTGCGAATTGTGGGAGGATTTTGCCTACTTGCGGCGAAATAATAAACCCAGAGATCAGCCACAGATTGAGAAAAGCAAGGCGCAGTCGGCTACTGTGAGCAGAGAAGAAGGGGGTGGGCGGTAACGGACTGCACCAAACAGGGAAGAGAAAATGGCGTTATAGGCAAAAAAAGATAGGAGGCTTATCATGGCAGAAGGAAAAAAGGGTGGCTTAGGTATTTCAGCCCAGATTATGATCGGACTTGTTTTAGGTATCGTATTTGGCTATATGTTCCCGGAATACGGCCAAAAGTTTAAACCCCTGGGAGACGCATTTATTCGTATGATCAAGATGATCGTTGTACCTTTGATCTTCAGCTCCCTGATCATGGGTATTGCCGGCGCGGGCGACTTTAAGAAAGTGGGTCGTTTGGGCGGCAAGGCGTTGATCTGGTTCGAACTGGCGACGACAGTCGCTTTGGTTGTCGGCCTGGTCGTTGCCAACGTATTCCAACCGGGCGTTGGTGTTGCGCTGACTGCCGGCGATGCAAAAGCGGCGGCGGATGCTGCCAAGAAAAGCATCGACATGGCGCAGGCTATGTTGGAAATCATCCCGACGAACATCGTCGATGGCGCTGCCAAAGGCAGTATGCTGCAAATCGTTTTCTTCTCCACGTTCTTTGGCGTAGCGGCTGCCAGTATGGGTAAAGCCGGCGAACCGGTCGTAAAATTGTCGGTCAGCATCGCGGAAATCATGTTCAAAGTAACCTGGTACGTAATGAAACTGGCGCCGCTTGGCGTATTCGCGTTGATTGCCTACACAGTTGGTAAATTTGGCCTCGGTATGCTGATTCCGCTGGCCAAGCTGATCTTCTCGCTCTATTTTGCATTGATCGTCTTTGTCCTGTTAGTAATGGTAAGTGCTTCGATCGTTTTCAACTTCAAGTTCCTGCAGTTGCTCAGAGCGATTAAAGAACCGATCATGATCGCGTTCTCCACCGCATCTAGTGAAGCTGCATTGCCGTTGGCGATGGAAAAACTTGAAAAGTTCGGCGTGCCGAAACATATCGTTACCTTCGTTTTGCCGACAGGCTATACCTTCAACCTAGACGGATCGACGCTCTATAGCGCGCTGGCCGTCGTGTTTATTGCTCAGATCTACAATATTGACTTCCCGTTGGCGACACAGCTCTTGATGCTGGGTACGCTGATGATGTCGACTAAAGGCATTGCCGCCGTACCGGGCGCTTCGCTGATCGTTATTGCCGGTACCGCCGTGCAGTTCGGTCTGCCGGCTGAAGGCATCGGCATCATCCTTGGCGTCGACCGCATCCTGGATATGGCTCGTACCGCATGTAACCTGATTGGTAACTGTGTTGCCGCTGTTGTCGTGGCACGTTGGGAAAAAGAATTGCCGGATGAAGTGTTGGCGCATGCTTACACTTTGAACTACGACGAAGAATAAGAACCTTTCCTTTTACTCTGCCGCGGCAGGCTGGCCTTGAGCCCCTGCTGCGGCAGATTTTTTGTCTTTCTCACATTTGTCTTAAATCTCTATCACAAGTATGGCGCTATCCGCGGCAACGATATATAATACTACTATTGGAGAATTAGCTTTTAAAAACAGACTCTGCTTCTATTATAATGAAGAGGATGTGAATTGAATGGAGCGACGCGTGATACAGGTGGAAGGCATGAGCTGTGGGCATTGCAAAGCGGCGATTGAGAAAGCGGTTCGCAGCATGCCGGGAGTCGTGATGGTTGAAGTCGAACTGGCGCGTAAGGAAGTCGTCGTTGAATTTGATGCGGAGCAGGTTACGCTGGAGGCGGTCAAAGAAATGATTGACGACACCGGGTTTACCGTAGTCTGACCCTTGACCGTTACTGGACGGATTGTTATACTTAGAAAACGAGCCTCCCGCTGGGAGGCTCGTTTAGATGAAATTTGACGGCCCCGCCGTTTGCATGAGAGCTGTGCTTGAAGATTGATAAAAAAGACTGCGTAGCACGGCAAGCTAGAAGGAGGAACTACTATCCATGACACGTTTGGAACGGAAGCTGGAAGAACAGCGCGCTGGCCGGAGAATCCGGCGCAAGAGAGTATTTGTCGTGACGCTGCTGTTACTGGCAATAGCGATGGTTGCCGGCGCTTCCTATTTGTGGTTTGGCGGAAGCCTGACAGCATCAGGCGATAAAGAGGCGATGCTGTATGCGAAAGACAAGGTCAATATCATGGTGCTTGGCGTTGATGAACGCGATGACGATGTCGGACGCTCGGATACGCTGTTTGTTGTGACGGTCGATACGAAAACCAAGCAAGTCGCGATGCTCTCGATTCCGCGCGATACGCGGGTGAAGATTCCGGGCATCGGTTGGGATAAGATCAACCATGCTTACGCCAACGGCGGCGTCAAGTTGGCGCAAAAGTCCGTGGAAGGACTGCTTGGCATCAAGATCGATCATACGATTAAGATTGCGCCGCGCGGTTTCGTAAAAGTGATCGACTCTTTAGGCGGCCTTGATATCAATGTGGAAAAGAGGATGTACTATACCGATCCCTATGATGACAATGGCGGTCTGGTCATTGACTTGCGTCCGGGCCTGCAGCATCTTGATGGACAAAAAGCGGTGCAGTATGTGCGCTACCGCGACGAAGAAGGCGATATCGGCCGTGTCGCAAGACAGCAGCATTTTATCAAGGCGCTGTTGGCCGAGGCGGCGAGTCCGTCGACAATCGTTAAGATTCCAAGCCTGATCAAAGATCTGAGTAGCGTCGTTAAGACTGACATGTCGGTTAGCGAGATGGTCGATTTGGCGAAAATCATCAGCGACGCATCTAAGAATGGATTAAAAGCGGATATGGTGCCGGGGAAACCGGGCTATATCAACGATATCAGTTATTGGTTGCCGAATCTGGTGGAATTGCGTCAGCATGTCGCGAATACGCTGGGCGTGACGATGGAAGACAAACATTTAGCGGCTACCAGTAAAGAGGCGGCCGAATATGAAACGTCGATTCCAAAGGAAATGAAAGTGGTGGAGACGCCGAAGACAAAAGATACGACCGATCCGAAGGCGAAAACACCGGAGAAGCCGGGCGATCCGAAAAAACCGCTTGATCCGAAGAAACCGGGCGCCGACAGCGCCAATGCCAGCGGCAAGGTCCGCATTGAAGTCGTCAATGTGAGCGGCGAAGACGGCGCGGGCGCTAAGATGGCAACGCTGCTTCGTCAGCAAGGCTTCGAAGTCGTATCGGTAAGCGGCAGCGGCGGCGGGACGAAAAATACGACCGTAGTCGCCAATGGTACGGCAACCGCCAATAAACTGAGCGGATTGCCGTTCCGTTACACGATGCAAGTGAATCAGAGCGGCGGCAGCAGCGATGCGGTCGTTATGGTAGGTAAAGACTTCGTCAATAAATAAATAAAGAACAAAGGCAGCTGTTTTCCTTGGAAGACGGCTGCCTTTGTTCTTTATTGAGAAAAGAAGAAATTCAAAAAGAATAATGTATTAGGAATTTTGTATACAATATACTGTTTACAAAATAGTGTTACTGTGGTAACTTTTATAAAGGAAGAAAAATGGTTTACTCAAACGAAGAAGCGCGTTTCGCGCTGAATGATGTGGAAAGAGGAGAGTGGAACTGTGAATCAATGGGTACGAGGAATGATTTGTATCGTACTAGGGAGCGCGATTTGGTTTTCTCCGGTGCCGGAGGGCGTTAAGCAGGAGGCGTGGCATTTGCTGGCCATTTTTGCTGCGACGATTGCCGCTTTTATTCTGCAGCCAATGCCGATCGGCGCATCGGCCGTGCTGGGCCTGACGGTGACGGTCATGGCGGGCGTCTTGAAACCGGTCGATGCATTGCAGGGTTTCAGTAATGATGTGATCTGGCTGATCGTGGCGGCCTTCATGTTTGCGAAGGGGTTTATCAAAACCGGACTCGGAAGCCGGGTGGCGTACTGCCTGATGCGTTCCTGCGGCGACAGTACGCTGAAACTCGCTTACACGATGGCAATCACCGATTTTGTCGTGGCGCCGGCCACTCCGTCCAACACGGCGCGCGGCGGCGGCGTCATCTTCCCGATCGTGCGCAGCCTGTGCACGGCGTTTAAATCGGAACCGGGCGAAAGCGCCGGACGCGTGGGGAAATTCTTATTGTTCAGCGCGTATAACAGCGTCGTGGTCAGCGCCTCGGTGTTTTTAACCGGCGCTTCCAATAACACGGTCGTTGTGGCATTAGCCAAGGAGAATTTCAATGTCGTCATCAGCTGGGCCGATTGGTTCGTTGCCTGCATCGTGCCGGGCATCGTAGCGACGCTTGTGATTCCGTACCTGCTTTATAAAATTTATCCGCCGGAGCTGAAGAAGACGCCGGAGGCAAAAATCATCGCGCAAGAGGAACTCGACAAGATGGGCGCGATGAGCAAAGCGGAAAAGGTGCTGCTGCTTGTTTTTGTCGGCGCATTAAGTTTGTGGGCGACGACCAGTATTACTAAGTTTAGTCCGGCGTTTATCGCGCTCCTCGGCGTTTGCGTCATGTTGATGACGCAGGTATTGACCTGGGATGACGTACTCGGCGAAAAAAGCGCCTGGGACGTTATGGTTTGGATGGGCGTACTGGTGAATATGGCCGCCTATCTGTCGAAACTGGGCTTGATCACCTGGTTCGCGAATCTGGTTGGCGCACAGTTGGCCGGAGTGCCCTGGTTCGCCACACTGATGATTCTATTTGTCGTATACAATTATGTTCACTATGGTTTTGCCAGCAATACGGCGCATGTCGTCGCTTTGTTCAGCGCCTTCTCGTCAGTTGCGGTTGCGGCGGGTGCGCCGGTCGTGATGACCTGCATCTTGCTCGGCGTCATTGCGAACACTTGCTCCACGCTGACGCATTATGCTTGCGGCGTATCGCCGATCTTTTTCGGCGCCGGTTATATTACGCAGGGCGAATGGTGGCGCATCGGATTCCTGCTTTCGCTTGTCCATTTTGTGATTTGGATTGGCATCGGTATGCCGTGGATGAAATTTATCGGAGTTTGGTAGGAATGAGGACCGGAGGCGTTATCGCTTCCGGTTTTTTGTCTGCGGAGTTAAAAAAAGGGTGAGTAACGCGAAGACGCGAAGGGATGATTTGACATTTACTCCAAGATAGACAAAAGATAGGGTAAGGATCTGCAGTTATGGCAGTTTTTTGTGGAAATTGCGATTGGCTGCAGGTGCAGCGGGGCGGAAGGTCGAAACGAAAAAGATTGGAAATATGTCGTTAGCAAAAGAGGGAAGGTGGAAACCGAGTGTCGGCAGAACGGATCAAGGAACAACTGGAGGCGGCGGGAATCAAGCGCAGTTTGCTGCAGCTTGGCGAGTGGGTGCGGACGGTGCCGGAAGCGGCGGCTGCGATTGGCGTCGCAGACGGGCAAGTGGCGAAGTCGATCTTGTTTCAAAGCAAAGACTGTTTTGCCCTCTTTGTCGCGGCGGGGGATAACAAGATCAGTAATCGCAAAGTGCGAAAAATATTAGCAGCGAAGAGCGCGCGCATCGCGCTGCCGGAAACGGTACTGCACGTAACCGGTTATGCGGTGGGGGCGGTGAGCCCGCTTGGTCTTCTGGAACCGCTGCCGATCTTTATCGATGAAACGCTGGCCCGCTATGGGGAAATATACGCCGGAGGCGGTTCGCAGCAAGCCTTGCTGCCGCTGAGCTATAAGGAACTCGTATTACTTACCGGTGGACGGGCGGTCGACTTGAAAGCGGAGTAAATGTAAAAAGCGGGAACGGCCTTGGTTTTCTCTGCGCGTACCGATTGGAAAGCCGGCGCAGGTGGTACCTTTTATCGGCCAAATGTGCTACAATTGAGGATGTGAAAAAAGTGACTGTTTATCCGATGAATCTGAATCTTGCCGGCCGAACGGTTGCCGTTATCGGCGGCGGCGGCGTGGCAGAGCGAAAAGCGGTTGCGGCAGTAAAAGCCGGTGCGCTAGTTACGATGATTAGTCCTTGTCTGACGGAAACGCTTCAGCGTCTGGCTGCAGCCGGGACGGTGCGGCATTGGAATCGGACCTGGCAGCCGGGGGACGGCGCCGGGTTTTTCTTGTTGTTTTGCGCCACCGATCATTGCGATGTAAACAGGGAGGCGGCTATCGACGGCAAACAGGCAGGGGCGCTGGTGAATGTGGCCGACGCCCCTGAATTATGCGATTTTACCGTGCCCGGACAGGTCCGGCGCGGTGACTTGCTGTTCACGGTTTCGACCGGCGGCAAGAGCCCGGCTGTGGCGCGTCAAATTCGGCATGAACTTGCTGAACGCTATGGGGAAGAATACGGACAGTATCTGGAACTGATCGGCCGCTTACGCGCCGAGTTGAAGTCGACTTTGCATGTTTCGGCGGAGCGGCAACGCATCTGGCGGCAGGCGATGGATGAAACGGTGCTCGAATTGCTTCGGGCAGGAAAGTTTAAAGAAGCGGAGGCAAAGATCCGAAATGCAATTAGTAGCGCTGGGACTCAATCATAAGACGGCATCCGTAGACGTACGGGAATGCTTTACGTTTTCGGAAGACCAAATCAAACAGGCATTAAGCCGAGTTCATGAATACGATGAAATTCAAGAATGCGTCATATTGTGCACCTGTAACCGGACGGAAATGTATGCAGTGGTCGATGAAGCCGAGGCGGGACTGGCGGCGATGGAACAGTTGCTTACGCGTATGGCGCAGGCGGCGCCCGATCTCGAAAATGATTTCTTTTGCCATCTGGAAGACGATTGCATCAGCCATCTCTTTCGCGTGTCGGCCAGCCTGGATTCTTTGATCATTGGCGAAGGACAGATCCTGAGCCAGGTCAAGAAGGCGTACTCGATTGCGCGCGATGTCGGCACAACCGATGCGGTCTTGAACACGCTCTTTAATCGGGCGATCGCAGTGGGAAAACGGGTGCGGGCGGAGACGCGCATCGCGCATAGCGCGGTTTCGGTCAGCTACGCCGCTGTGGAACTGGCGAAAAAAGTATTCGGTGATCTGTCTTCGTCGAATGTCTTATTGCTTGGTGCGGGACAAATGGGCGAACTGACGGCGCGCCACCTGGTGGAAAACGGCGTGAAAGCGGTCTTTGTTTCTAACCGCAAATATGAACGGGCGCAGCAGCTAGCGGAACGATTCCAGGGCGTGGCGGTACCGTTCGAAGGCTTTATGAAAAAAGCGGTCGATGCCGACATCATCATCACTTCGACCGGTGCACCGCATTACATCATCCGTGCTTGGGATTTGGCGCACATCATGCCGACGCGTCCGGATCGCCCGCTGATCATCATCGATATCGCGGTACCGCGTGACGTGGAACCGGAAGCGGCGGCGATCGCCGGCGTCAAACTTTATAATATCGATGCGCTCGAAGCGGTCGTCGAATCGAACTTGCGACTGCGCGAACAGGAAGCGAAACTTGCCGAGATCATCCTACAGGAAGAATTGGAAACCTTGGTGGAACGTTTCCGTTATCTGACGCTGCGTCCGGTGATGGTGCGCCTGACCGACAAGGCGGAGGCGATCCGTCAGCGCGAGCTGAAGCGCGCGCTGGTCAAGGTGCCGGATATTGCGCCGGAAGAGCGCAAGGCGATGGAAAATCTTTCGAAGATGATCGTACGCAAGTTGCTCAGGGATCCGATGGTGCGGATCAATGAAGCGGCCTGCAGCGATGACGAAGACTTTTATCTGGAAGCGATTCGGGACTTGTTTAAACTGGAAGCAATAGGAGAGGGCAGACATCGTGAAAAAAACAGTTGTTATCGGTACGCGAGCAAGTAAGCTTGCCTTATGGCAGGCGCATCATATTGCCGACGCATTGCGCAGCGAATATCCGGATTTGAACGTTGAAATCCGTCACATGGTGACGACCGGAGACAAAATCCTCGATGTTCCGCTGGCTAAGATCGGCGGCAAGGGTTTATTCACGAAAGAACTGGAACAGGCGATGCTGGCAGGCGAAATCGATTTGGCCGTGCATAGCCTGAAAGATATGCCGACGCAATTGCCGGAGGGCCTGATCTTGGGCGCGATTACCGAGCGCGCGGATGCGGCTGATGCATTGGTGTCGGTGAAATACAACAGTCTGGCGGAATTGCCGTCCGGCGCGAAGGTGGGAACGTCGAGCCTGCGGCGTAAAGCGCAGCTCCTGCACCACCGGCCGGATCTGACAATTCTCGATCTGCGCGGCAACCTCGATACGCGGCTGCGCAAACTGGACGAGGGACAGTTTGATGCGATCCTTCTCGCGGCCGCCGGATTAAAACGACTGGGCTGGCAGGAGAGAATCCGTGAAGAACTGCCGCCGGAAATTTGTCTGCCTGCAGTCGGACAAGGCGCGCTGGCAATTGAATGCCGCGCTGACGACAGCGAAAGCAGAGAGCGGATTGCTTTTTTAGATCATTTGCCGACGCATCAGGGCGCGGCGGCGGAACGGGCCTATCTGCATCGCGTGGAAGGCGGCTGCCAGGTGCCGCTCGGCGTGTATGCTACGGTGACAAAGAATGAACTGCGCTTGGAAGCGGCGGTATATTCGCTTGACGGAAAACGCGGGCTACGACGCAGCGTATGCGGCCCGGCCGATAAAGGCAATGAACTCGGACTGCAACTGGCCGACGCGATGCTTGATGACGGCGCGCGTGAGATTTTACAGGAAATCATGGAGGGACAGGCATGAAACACGGAATGGTATATCTAGTCGGCGCCGGACCCGGCGACTATCAGCTGATGACGCTGAAAGGACAGCAATACATTCGCCTGGCCGACACCATCGTATATGACCGCTTGGCGGACAGCCGCCTGCTGGCCGAAGCGCGACCGGATGTGGAACTGATTTATGTCGGCAAGGCTTCGAGCGACCACACGATGCGTCAGGAAGACATTAACCAATTGTTAGTGGATAAGGCGCAAGAGGGCAAGCGCGTGCTGCGTCTCAAAGGCGGCGACCCGTTCGTTTTTGGCCGCGGCGGCGAAGAAGCGCTGACGCTGAAGGAAAACGGCATCGCCTTTGAAATCGTGCCTGGCGTGACGTCGGCAATCGCAGTACCGGCCTATGCCGGTATTCCGGTGACGCACCGCGGCATTGCCGCATCATTTGCCGTCGTGACCGGGCATGAAGACCCGACGAAACCGGAGTCTACGATCCAGTGGAACCATCTGGCCAAGGCGGTCGATACGCTGGTCTTTTTGATGGGTGTGGAAAATCTGCCGCATATCACCGGCAAATTGATGGAAAACGGACGATGCGGCGACACGCCTGCGGCGGTCATTCGCTGGGGTACAAAGCCGGAACAGCGCGTGTTGGTCACTACGGTTGCCGAAGCGGCAGAAGCCGTGGCTAAAGCGGGCATCAAACCACCGGCCATTTTCCTGGTCGGCGATGTCGTTCGCCTGCGCGACGAGTTGGCTTGGTTTGACAACAAACCACTCTTCGGCAAACGCGTACTGGTGACCCGTGCGCGGGAACAGGCCAGTGCGCTGACGAGCGAACTGGAATCGCTCGGTGCGCAATGCATCGAAGCGCCAGCGATCAAGATTCTGCCGCCGGAAGACGAATATCGCGCACTCGATGACGCGATCAGCGAATTGTCCAGTTATCAATGGCTGGTCTTCACCAGTCCAAACGGCGTGGACCGTTTCTTTGACCGGCTTTGGAGCAAGAAGCTGGACAGCCGGGCGCTGGCAGGAGCCAAACTGGCGGCCATTGGCGTTTCGACTGCGGCGCGCTTACAGCAGCAGGGACTGCGTGCGGATATCATCCCGATGGAGTTTCGTGCGGAGGCGGTGGTCGAAGCACTCGAACCGCAGCTGAATGCCGGGCAGCGGATTTTAATACCACGGGCTGCAGTCGCGCGCGATGTGCTGCCGCAGCAGTTGACGAAACTTGGCATGCATGTCACCGTGGCGCATGCCTACCGTACGGTACAGGGCGAAGCCGACGGCGCGGCGCTTGCCGAACAGCTAGCTGCTGGAGAAATTGACATCGTCACCTTCACCAGTTCCTCGACAGTAACGAATTTACTGGATTTACTGGGAGAAGGCGGTGCAAAATTGGTCGCGCAGACGCTGGTGGCCTGTATCGGCCCGATCACGGCGGAAACCTGCCTGAAACATAAAATCGAACCGGATGTCATGGCGGCGGAATATACAATTGACGGCTTGGCAAAAGCCATCCTAGAAAAAAGCAAGGAGTGACAAGTATGCTGCTAAATAAAGTGCGGCCGCGTCGCCTGCGTATTTCGGCGGGGGTACGGTCCTTAGTGCGAGAAAATATCCTGCGGGCGGACGATTTCGTCTATCCGTTGTTCGTGGTGCCGGGAAGCGGCATCCGTAAAGAAATTTCCAGCCTGCCGGGTGTGTTTCACCTCTCGGCGGACATGGCGGTCGAAGAGGCGCGCAAGGCGCAGGAACTTGGCGTACCGGGTATCATGCTCTTCGGTTTGCCGGAATACAAAGATGCGCAAGGCTCAAGCGCCTGGGACGGCAAACAGCCGGTGCAGCAGTCGATAACCGCAATTAAGCGGGCGCTGCCGGATTTGGTCGTGATGGGTGATGTCTGCCTTTGCGAATATACCAGCCATGGCCATTGCGGCTTGCTGACCGAAAGCGGTTATGTGGATAACGACAGTACGCTCGAACTCTTGGCCAAGGTTGCTCTCAGTCAGGCGGATGCCGGCGCGGACATGGTCGCGCCGTCCGATATGATGGATGGACGCGTTGCCGCCATTCGCGCAGTGCTTGATGCAAATGGTCATCAAAACATTTCAATTATGTCGTATGCTGCGAAGTATGCTTCGGCCTATTACGGTCCGTTCCGCGAAGCGGCCGGTTCTGCGCCGCAGTTCGGCGATCGCAAGACGTATCAAATGGACCCGGCCAACAGCCGCGAAGCGCTTAGAGAAGTGGCGCTTGACATCGAAGAGGGCGCCGATATCGTAATGGTCAAACCGGCGCTGGCATACATGGACATTATTCGCCAAGTACGCGACAGCTTCGATCTGCCGGTCGCAGCGTACAATGTCAGCGGTGAATATGCGATGATCAAAGCCGCTGCCGCTAAAGGCTGGATCGAAGAAGAACGCATGGTGCTCGAGTCGTTGCTCGGCATGAAACGCGCCGGTGCGGATATCATCATCAGCTATCATGCACTCGATGCCGCCGCCTGGCTGGCCGGAAAATAACAAAGAAGACAAAGAAAAAAACTGCACGGCTTATCCGTTGCAGTTTTTTTTCTTTGCCTAAAATGGCGTTGAAAGAGCTGGATCAGCCGAGCGCTGCCAAGAGAGCCTCACCTGCTCGGCGGCAATCTTTAAGCGCAGCGTCATCGGGAGTTTCATGGCAGATCAGACTTTCGCGCAGCAGTCTTGCGCCGGCTTCTTGCATGCGTTCTTCCCAAGCCGACATCCAAGCGCCGCTGCCCCAGCCGTAGGAGCCGAAAAGAAAGAGCGACTTGCCGGAAATGAGCGGAGTCAACGAGCAGATGAATGGTTCCATCAGCGATTCCTCCAGTACTTCATCGCCCATCGAAGGGCAGCCGAGCGCAATGACGTCCGCACTGGCAACGCTTGCCGGATCGGCGATTTCGACCGGCGTCGCGCTGACCTGCGCAGCGGTTGCGATTTCTTCGGCCATTTTCTGCGTGTTGCCTGTCCCGCTCCAGTAAATAACGGCGATTGTTTTCATCTTTAAAACCTTCTTTCCTATATAATATCCGCTCTAAGCGGCAAAGTGGGATAGAGGATAAGGGGCTCTTTGGAAGGGCGCAAAAAAACTTCGAAACTGCCTTCATATAAGGCAAATTCGAAGCTCAAAGGCTTTCTCGAGTGGCTACTATCTTCAGGCGGGCGTTCAGCTGGCTTTTCAGTTCACGCAGCATGGCATAGAGGCCAGGGGCATGATTGTTCTCACCGGTTAAAAAGAGCATGATCCGTTGATAACCCTGGCGGATACACTCTCGGATCTGATGCGACAAATATTCGACTTGGGCAGCGCAGGTGACATTGCACGCGGTGACGCTGATACCGTGACAATCGGCTGCAAGCATAAGACTCATAAAGAACCTCCTTTTGACTCTGGCGCGGCAACAGGAAAATAACGACGTACGCCATGCCCTTCCAAAGAAGTCCACGAACGTTTGGCAAACAGATAGGAAACACCGTTGAGCTTGCTTAGTCGCTTGACCAGCTTAGCCGTATTGTGGTTGACGTAATCGGTAAAGACAAGCACTAAGGCGATGCGTTCCGGAATGCAAAGCCGTGCGTTCTTACCGCTCTTTCGGCCGTCGACATGCAAAATTTCCTCCGCGCCTAAAGAAAGAAGCTCTTTGTTTATCGCGCCAAGAGAATCGCCGCCGACGATCATGATCGACATGGATAAAAGCACCTCTCTTTCGGATTTAAATGAAAATGATTATCAACTGTCTTTATGATATGACAGAAAAGAAACGCTGTCAATCTTTAAATTTAAAAAGTGATGAGATCAGTAATAAAGAGATTGATAAGGGAAAGACGCACAAAGGACGGTTTGACATGGCAAAAGAAATGAATTATATTTAATGAGAAAGATTATCATGTAGAGCGTCCGGAACGCCGTCATCTTTGTCGCAAGCAGCGCGAAGAGGGCGGCGTTTGTCCATTGCGCTGCGTGGCTAAAGCAAAGGGAGAGAATGAAAATAAAGCGCGGCTCTTGCGCAGCAAAACAATGCGAAAGACAGGGCGTAGCGCCCTGTGAAAAGGGAAAGGCAGACAACTTGAGCGAAGCGGAGTAAGAAATGAGGCGGAAAATGGTAAAGGAAACACATGACTGGATCGAAGTGCTGACTGCGCTGCTGGAGGCGAAAAACAGTTATACGCGCGGTCATTCCGTACGCGTCGGCCACCTGGCCGATGCGCTGGCCCAGGTGCTTGTGTTGGGAGACGAAGAAACCAAGCTCATCCATCTGGCCGGACATCTGCACGACATCGGAAAAATCGGCGTACCGGACGCGGTCTTATTGAAAACCGGCAAACTGACGCTAGAAGAATGGGAGAGCGTAAAGCAACATCCGGTGATCGGCGGCGAAATCCTGGCGAAGACAGCGGCCCTGGCTTCGCTCGCGCCATTGGTGCGGCATCATCATGAGCGCTGGGACGGCAAAGGGTACCCGGATCGCCTGAGCGGACACGACATTCCGCTCGGTTCGCGCATCATCGCGGTGGCCGATTCGTTCGATGCGATGGTCAGTGCGCGTCCGTATCGAAACGCACTGGCGTTGGAGTGGGCGTTTAGCGAGATTCGCAGGCAAAGCGGCAAACAATTCGATCCGCTTGTTGCGGAAGCTTTTCTTATTTTAGCGCAATGCGCGCCGGAAAAATTGCTGCTGGAATCCTCTAAGGAAAGTACAGTGTGCGAAAAGGGCGATGAGGAAAAACCGGCGGGCGCAGATTTAATCCAGCGTATCAAAAAGAGCGCATATTTTTGATGGAGCTTTCTTTTTTCTCGAGCGATGTTTTTTTCAGACTGCCCCAAATGCGAAAAAACAGGCAAGACGGATGTAAGCGGAAGTGTTCCTATTACATCCGTCTTGCCTGTTTTTTTTGTGCTCTCAATTGGCGGAGTGATGCAAAGCGGCAGCAGAAGTTGCGATCGGCAACAGATTCTTGGGCGCTTCGCAGCCTTCAAGTTTTTGCAAAGCATGGCAGCGCGGACATTTGATCTCGACGCAGTGAATCTGCCCTTTAAACAGGAGCTTGCCGCAACAAAGACAGCGAAATTCCTTGTACATATCAAAGAAGCCTCTTTTCTTTATTAACTGGTTCTGGCAAAGCGTTGCGCAGGCGGCAGATAGGGACAGTCGGAACACAGGATGGATTTTGGACAATGGCCATAGCTTAACAACTGCTCTATTTGGTTCTGATCGGAGATGAAGCGTCGCCAAAGACGCAGTGACGTTTCCTGGCAACCGAAGACTTTCCAAGGCGTCGCGCAATCTTCGAGCGGGCAGCGGGATTCGATGAAGCCGATCACGTCTTTGAGCGGAATGCCGAGAAAGAGGCCGATTTCATGCGGACAGCAACGTTGGAAGCGCTGCTGTAGATAACGCAGCATGGCGGATAGATCCTGGTGAACAGGATAACCGCGGCGCGCAAGAAATTCGCGTGTGCGCGGTTGGCGAAAGAGACGCTGCAAACGATCCGGGCGATAAAACAAAACAGTTTCCCGTCCTGGCAGCGATTTGAGCGGCAAATATGCGATAACACCGCTTGCCAACAATGCGGTGCCGTTTTGTCGCCACTCGCTGAGCAAGGGCTGTCCGGGAATGTCTTGCAAGGAAAGCAGTGTGCCGTTTTTGCTGCCGAGCAGCGTCGGGGCGAGTTGCAGCGCAAGCCAATTCGCAAAAGAGAAAACGGAAGGATCGAGCATAAGCGACCTCCTTTTTAGATTGATTTTTCATCCGCTGAAAGAAACGGCAATGGGAAAACAAGGAGACAGAGCGTGTCTACGATCTGTCTTCCTGTTGGTCGCGTTAAAAAGAGTGCGTCAAAGTCGCTTCAAATTTGCTGTTTTTCTGTCCGTCATTGAGTGATTTTTGATCCTTATAGACAAGCTCCAGCGTCTCGGCTTTATTCAATTTATGTGCGACGCCGTAGTAGATGCCGCTGTTGTTGTTGTCGAAGTCGCTTTGTTTGCCCATGTCGCCGTTGCTTTCCACGCGGAACTTGGTAAGCGAAAGTGTCGTCTTATCATCAAAATTGTAGTTGAAAACCAGTGCGAAGGCTTTGTTCTCCGACGCGCTGCTCGATTTTGTATATTCCGCCGTCAGACTGCTCTTGCCGAAGGTATAGCTGCCGTCAACCGCCCAGTGATTGGTGCTTTCGTTCACCTTGTCCTGATAGCGGGCCAGTGTGAGGCCAAAGTTCAGCTTGTCAGTCGCGTTATAACCGCCGCGCAGTGCGTAGACACGATTATCATCAGCACCGACATTGTCTTCTTGCGCCAAGAGGGCGGCTATTTCCGTTTTTCCTGTCGTACCTGAAAGCGATAGTCCGTCGACGAACGTCCTTTTTCCGATGTTGCTGTCTGCACGGCTATAAAGCAGCGCCGTCTTGCCGACCGCCGCATCCTGGCGTCCGATCTTATAGACGAATTGTTCGTTCTTGTGAATTAAGCCGAATTGATCGAAAGAAAAAACTGATTTTTGTTCGCCGCCGTACGCAGCGAGATTATAGTCGCCAAAAGAAGGATTGTTTGCATATTGCGCAGTGACGCGGCCATAGAGCGACCAGCCAGAGCCGAGTTCGCTTTCGCCTTTAAGGCGCAGCGTATAACGTGAGCCGGAGGAGGCAGCGTCTGCGGCCGTATCTTTTTCATAACTGACGGATACGTCGCCGTTCAGTGTTAGCGGCGCTGCCTGCGCAATGGGAAAAGCGGAAAAAGTCAAACCAAGCAATGTAAGTGCGATACTTTTTTTCATGTATGCCATCCTTTTGCCATAATATAGTCCACGGTGTCGAACGCATCTGCTTGCAAAAAAAACAGACAGGTAGAGTTAAATTTATTTCCTCCTTATGATAAAATTTAAAAAAGAACAGTGAGAATTGTTCTCATTTAATATATGACAAGATTAGGTGTGGCGTCAAGACTAAAAAATTCTTTTGGCAGAGAGGTCGGATGAAAAAGAAGGCAATGCGTTGCGGCAGGAAAATATCGACGGGAAAGTGAAATTCTAGTATAAGGAAACGAGAATGTCTTATGCGGGAAATTGCAGGGGGAAAGCATGGAAAAAATCGACTTAAAAAAAGAACGGAAAGAACTGTATTCAGCATCGGCGAAAAAGTGTGCGATGGTAGACGTGCCGGAAATGAATTTTTTAATGATCGACGGACAGGGAAACCCCAACACGTCGCCAAAATTTCAAGCGGCGGTGGAAGCACTCTTTTCCGTCTCCTACACATTAAAGTTCACAATCAAAAAGACGCAGGAGATCGATTACGGCGTAATGCCGCTTGAAGGGCTCTGGTGGAGCGGAAACCCGGACGATTTTGCCAGTGCTAACAAAGACGATTGGAAATGGACGCTGATGATCATGCAGCCCCACTACGTCACGGCGGAGCTTGTGCAGCAAGCAATCGAAAAAGTCGTAGAGGAAAAGAAAATTGAAACCGTAAGAAAGCTGCGCTACGAAGCATTTTGCGAAGGAAGTGCAGCCCAAATTCTCCACATCGGTCCTTTCAGTGAAGAAGGACCGACAGTCGTCAAACTCCACCAATTCATCAGCGAGAACGGCTATGAACTGCGCGGCAAACACCATGAAATTTACTTGAGCGATACCAGACGAGCGGAGCCGAGCAAGTGGAAAACGGTGATTCGGCAGGGCTTTGAATAATTACAGAGGAAAATAAGATAATCCCAATAGGTACTAAAGTTATTTTGATTGCAAGCTAGGGTGTAGGAGATGAATGAATTGCAGTTGAATGCGTTGATACCGGAATTATCTGTTAGTGATATCAAAAAGAGTCTTGATTTTTATATCACGATACTGCAAGGCAAAATGGAATATGAGCGATCGGAGAACAAATTTGCTTTAGTGTCGATAAGCAATGTACAAATCATGCTGGAAGAAGTGAATGGATGTTGGGAGACGGGGAGACTGGAATACCCGTTCGGCAGAGGGATTAATTTTCAGATTCAGGTAGCGGATGTTGAAGTGTTGTATAAACGGATCATAAAAGCGCAGTATCCGGTAAAAATAACGTTGCAGGATAATTGGTATCGCGCGAAAGATGTTTTGCTTGGGCAAAAAGAATTTTTAGTGATGGACCCAGACGGATATTTGTTGCGCTTTGCACAGGCGTTAGGAGAGGGGGTAATTTCTAAAAAATGAGGTGAAGAATATTACGGATGGCAAGATGAATTTGAAAAAAACGTTAAGCAATAGGTGCAGGAGAAAATCAGAATGAAAACAGTAGCGCATGATTTTATGCATTGTTGCCGTTGTTTCCAGTTTACCAGTTATACGAAATTGGTTACATAA
The DNA here is from genome assembly GCF_030542965.1 of Azotosporobacter soli. NCBI lineage: Bacteria > Bacillati > Bacillota > Negativicutes > Selenomonadales > Sporomusaceae > Azotosporobacter > Azotosporobacter soli. Next base: position 14,491 of record NZ_JAUAOA010000029.1, on the reverse strand, counting down.
CTTTAAAAACTTAGCAAATCTTTTTCAATGTTCTTGCGGGTGGTATACTGAAAAACGTCTATTGCAGACAAAATATTTAAAGGCAAGAACGGAGGAAATGAATTATGATGAAGAAAATCGTCGCAGCAGCAGCCGTCGCTATGATGAGCGCGAGCGTCGCCATGGCGTCGCCGGCAGTGGAGTTGGGCCAGGGGAAGATTAACGCCGGGTACAACTATACGAACTATAATGTGAAAGTCGGCGGCGCGGATGCGAATCATAGCGGTAATGATTTTTACATTCAAGGCGGTTTGAGCGATAAGTTTGCGCTGGGCTTTGAAACAGAAAACGTCAGCACTTGGGGAAATGATATCAAAACGACCGATCTGACTGTACAGTACAAACTGGACAAGAACTTTTCCTTGGTAGCCGGTAATCGCCATCATTCGGTTGGCAGTTATTCCAAAGACAGCATGCTTTGGGGCCTGAAGGCGCGTACTGAGCTTGGCAAAAATGTCGATGGCTATGCGGCATTCCAAACGTCCAGCAACGAGAATGAATTCCAGGTTGGCGCACTGGTCAAACTGAGCCCGAACCTGAATCTGGACGTCAACTACAAGGATCATGAAGGCAAAGGTGACATGGATCATCTTAGCTGGAAGGGCCTCGGCGTCGGTCTGAACACAAGTTTCTAAGCGAAGCACATGCAGGAGTCTGTTTAAACAGGCTCCTTTTTTATTTTATCCACTGCAGGGAAGCAGAAACGGAAGAGAACGGCAAAAATTCTTGTGTTTATCGCGATATAGTGTACAATAAATAGTAGAAGATAAAAGGCCATGGGATGATTGTTCTCATGGCCCGCCTGCTTTTACAGAGGACTTGTCAGGGGAGAATGGAGTGACGCGGAATGAAGATCGCTGTAGTCGGCGGCTGCAACGTCGATTTTATTTGCCGCCCGGTAGGGACGGTGGAAGAGGCTACCTCGAATCGCGCGCGCATCGCCTACAGCCCGGGCGGCGTGGGACGCAATATCGCGGAGAATGTGAGGCAGCTTGGCTGTGAGGTCAGTCTGCTGACCGCGGCGGGACCGGATATGCTGGGCGATTATTTGCGACAGGATCTGGCGGCGAAGGGGATTGAAACGGTTTGCATCGACAAGGCCAGTACGGGTATTTATATCGCTTCGCTCGATCAAGACGGCTTGATGGCGCGCGCCTTTTGCGACATGTCGGGCCTAGAGTCGATTACGCTACCGGATTTGCTGGCGGCGGGTATTGATTTTTCTTCGTACGATGGCGTTATCATCGATGCGAATTTTTCATCGGCTTTTATTGCGGAGCTGGCCGCGCTTTTGCGCAAAAAAAAGATCGCTTATGCGCTGGAGCCGGTTTCCAACATCAAGGCGGTGCGGATTAAAGAGGCGATTGACGGTGCGCTTTTACTGAAACCGAATCGTTTTGAGGCGCAGGTCTTGACGGGAATCGATTGCGAAAACGGCGCGGGCGCACAAGAGTGTGCGGCGCTGCTTGCCGCACAGGGGGCGCAAAATGTGATTGTATCAATGGGGCCGGAAGGCTTCGTCTGGTACAGCGATTTGTATCGCGAGTTGATTGCGCCGCAAAGCAATGGCGAGCTGGTCAATGAAACCGGCGCAGGCGACGCGCTGTTTGCGGCGGCGTTTGTTGCGCTCTTGAAAGGCTTTTTACCGCAACGCGCGGCGAAAATAGCGGCGCGTGCGGCCGCGCTGACCTGTGCGGTTGATGCCGCGGTTTCAAGCGAGGTCGGCCCGGAATTATTCAAAGAAGAGATGGAGGAATAGGATATGCAATACGAACAATACATGAGCGTCAGTGAGGAAGTACAGGCGGCGTTAGCGCAGGGAAAAGCCGTGGTGGCCTTGGAATCGACGATCATTTCGCATGGCATGCCGTATCCGGATAACGTGAAGACGGCACTGGAACTGGAAGAAATTATTCGTAAACAAGGCGCGGTACCCGCGACAATTGCCATTTTGGGCGGAAAAATCAAAGTCGGTTTGAGCCGGGACGAAGTGGAAATGCTGGGCAAGGCAAAGGATGTCGAAAAGGTGTCGCGGCGCGATCTGCCGTTTGTTGTGGCAAAAGGCTTGAACGGCGCGACTACGGTGGCATCAACGATGATTATCGCAGCGCTCGCCGGAATACGCGTGTTTGCGACCGGCGGCATCGGCGGCGTGCATCGCCGGGCGCAGCAGACGTTTGACATTTCGGCGGACTTGACGGAATTGGCCCGTACGGATGTCGCGATCGTATGTGCGGGCGCAAAATCGATTCTCGATATTGGACTGACTCTCGAAGTGCTGGAAACGTATGGTGTGCCGGTGGCCGGCTATCAGACGGACGAATTCCCGGCTTTCTACACCAGGGTCTCCGGTTATCGCGTTGATTATCGCTGTGACAGTGCCGCGGAAGTGGCGAATGCGGTTAAAACGAAGTGGGATTTGGGTTTGCGCGGCGGGGTGGTCGTGGCCAACCCGGTCCCGACAGCGAGCGAGATCGATGCGGATCTGATCACCAAGGCCATCGATCAGGCGTTGGCGTCTTGTGAAGAAAAAGGCGTATCCGGCAAAGATACGACGCCGTTTTTGCTGGCGAAAGTAAAGGAGATCACCGGCGGGCAGTCGCTGATCACGAACATCGCGCTGGTGAAAAACAATGCCAAAGTCGCCGCCGACATTGCGGTCGCGCTTGCGGCAAAAAAATAGTATACGAAAAGGGGCTGTCTCAAAATAGGCTTTTTCGCCTAAATGAGGCAGCTTTTTGTATAGAGCCAGATCTTCACCATAAAGAATACTAGTAAGTGAGACGTTTTTTACACGAAGAGTCGAAGAAGGGAAGCGCATTCTTTTTCAATTGTCGACACTATGGGCGGCAGAGATTACCAGGAGCAAGAGAGGTCGCGAAGAATGTTTTGTTTTGTGGCCTCTGCGTCTTTGTAGTTCTAATCGTGCTTGCGGTGACAGCTGCTTTTTTGTGTAAAACTCTTAATGAGTTCGTTTTGCTTTGCTGTTATAATAAAGATAAAACCTTCGGGGGGAGCAAGATGACGCAGGAAGAAATTTTGGCGCTTAAGCCGGGGCGGGAGTTAGATATTGCAGTGGCAATCGCGCTGATGGATTATGTCTGGGCGACGCATATGCTGCAATTCAGTGCGGAAATGGAAGTGAAATGGCTGGCGTCGCCGGAGGAATTGGCGGAGGCTGGCGGCGTGGTGATCAAGGTGAAAGAGGAGCGGCTGCACACGCTAAAACTGCGCGAGCAATATGAGGAAAGCGTAGCGTTTTATTCTAAAGATCCGGTTGCGGCGGATGCGGTGTGGAGAAAAATAAGCGCGCTGGATGCCAGCTGGCGCAAGCTAAATGAAGACGGCTCACGGTTGCAAAGTGAGAGGTGGCTTGTCGAGTGCGCGACGTATCCCGAGGCGGTTGCGAAGGCGGCGCTGTTAGAAAAAAATAAAAATGTCTGAGCGCTGGCGAAAGGGGAACTTTCGCAGCGAAGCGAATAGCTATAGAAGGCGTTATGACTGAAGGAGGAATCGGCTTATGCGATGCCGTCAATGCGGTTGCGTGCTGCCCGAGGGAAGCCGCGCATGCAGTCAATGTGGTGAAGAAGGGATTCTCGGACAGCAGTGCGCGAAGGATGCGATTCTCTCTGCCGTAGAAGATATGTTGCAGAGGCATGATACATTGCGAACCGTCAAAGGGCAAAAAAGCGATTTGGAAATTGAAAGCTTGTTGGGCGATGCCGATTGGGGCTTTGGACACAAGAAGCTCGAATATACCGCCTATTTATTGTTGCAGGAAGAGGAAAAAGTCGTCGTCTTTTGGGAAATGGTGAAAGAGACGGGCAGTGAAATCGGCTTTATCGGCGGCTTTGCGTCCGGAAAACTCGGAATTGAGGGGCGCGAAGGGCTCAATGAGTTGCTTTATGACTCGGATGAAAAAGTACGCAGCTACCAGCGCGAATATAGCCGGATCCGCAGTGAGATCAAAAACATTGCGGAAATGTCCGGCTGGGAATTTAAGACGGCGCTGTTCAAGCGCAAGGCAATGTACCAAGGAATACGGGAATAGCGGTAAAGGGGTGCCGATGATGATCAAAACGCGTATTTCGCCGGGCCAATTGGTGACATGGGGCAAGCGGCTCGGCGTCGCGATGAGTCCGCTGTCTCCGTTTGCCGTTTGGAGCGAGGAAGCGGGCGATGTTTTGGAGGAGAGTGAACCGGGTTTGCAGCCTGTTTTAAAGGAACTGGCGCAGGCCAAAGGCTTCGTCCAGGTGCGTTTTAGCAACAGTCCCGAATTGTTTGAGCATACCGTTTATTTTTCGGCGTGCAATATCGAAGGCGTCTCACTGACGGCGCTTGGCAAGGAGGTTCTGTTGGAAGCGCCTGCGCCGATTCGTGAGCTGCTCGACAGCCTGGGGCGGAACATGGGTAAGAGCACCTTGATCGGCCAGCGTTTTCATTGTCAGGTCAGCCCGTTGGCGGGAGTGTTGTTTTGCTGTCTGCTCGATGAACAGCGACGGCAATTCTGGGCGGCAATGGGCGGCGACGGCGAACGGGTTGCCGTCGCCTGCGACCTGCTTGCTTTTGCCGCACAAAAGCCGCAGCTGCAGCAAAGTCTGGCGGCCTTGATGGCCGATACCGCCGAACTCAACTGGCCGTTCAGTCAGGAAGAGAGTGAGCGTGCGGCGCAAGAACTGGTCGGCAAGGGACTGCTCTTGCACGAAGCGGGACAATATCGTTTGTCGGAGGGGGCGTTGCGCCTGGCGGGCCGCTTTTTGGCGCTGGAGGGCATTCTTCATGTCAGCGCCGGTTACACGCCGGAAGATGACGCATTGATTGTCAGCGGCACAAGTTATGTGCAAGCCGGTGTGCGCGACATTCTCTGCCTGGAAGCCAGCGACAGCGAAGCGGTGATCACAACGGTGAGCGCGCAGTCGGTGCTGGATCATATGCAGCAAACGCTGGCCGGGGCGTCCGGATTGCGTGAGCCGGATCCAAGCTGGCGGCATAGAGGATAGGAAAACCCGGCGTGAGCCGGGTTTTATCAATAGGGAACAAGGAATCAGGTGGAAATCATGGTAATGGAATTTTTTCATAGCATTCAGAGTATGATTAGTATTATTTTGATGATCATCGCCGGTTATCAGCTGACGGTGAAAGGCTGGCTGGATGCGACGATCGGCCGCGCGTTCGCGCGTTTGATCACCAATGTTGCTTTGCCGTGCTATATGATCTGGAATTTGTTGAGCAGTTTTAACAAGGCTTTGCTATTGGAGCTGGCGAAGGGAATGCTGGTGCCGTTCGCTTCAATCGCGCTTTCATTCGTCCTGGCTTATGCAACTGCAAAACTGATTCGCGTGCCGCGTCAGAGGCGGGGGATTTTTCGTTCGATGTTTTTTGTCTCGAACAGCATTTTCATCGGTCTGCCGGTCAATCTTGCGCTGTTCGGCGAAGCCAGCGTACCGTATGTGCTGCTCTATTATATCGCGAACACGACTTTCTTTTGGACGGTCGGCGTCGGCGGCATTCAGCAGGACGGCAGCAAGACGCCGGGCATCGATTGGCGGGGCGTCGCAGGTAAGGTCTTCTCGCCGCCGCTACTGGGCTTTCTCTTGGCAATGGCGCTGATTCTCCTCGGCTGGCAACTGCCGGTCTTTGTCATGGATACCTGCCATTACCTGGGCAATCTGACGACGCCGTTATCGATGCTTTTTATCGGACTGACTATTCGCAGCGTCGATCTGAAGCGTTTGGAGTTCAGCCGCGATATGGCGGCGGTGCTGGCCGGGCGCTTCATCGTCGCACCCGCGGTGATTTTTGCGGTCGCGCAGCTATTGCCGCTGCCGCTTTTGATGCAGAAGGTTTTTATTATCCAGGCTGCATTGCCTGTCATGACGCAGACGGCGATCGTGGCGCAAAGCTATGGCGCGGATGCGAAATACGGCGCGGTTGTGACGACGCTAAGCACGATTGTCGGCATGTTTGTCATCCCAGTGTATATGGCGCTCTTCGCTGTTGCCGGTTGGTAAAAGCAAGCAGGAAAGGAGAACAGGATGGAAGAGAAAAAACGTTGCGCATGGCTGACGCAAGATCCTCTCTATGAAAAATATCATGATGAGGAATGGGGCGTGCCGCAGTTTGATGCAAAAGCGCTCTTTGAAATGCTGCTTTTGGAGGGTTTGCAGGCGGGGCTTAGCTGGCTTACGGTCTTAAAGAAACGCGAACGCTATCGGCAGGTTTTTCATGGCTTCGATCCGCTGGCGATGGCGCAGATGACGGAAGCGGAGCTGGAGCGATGCATGCAGGATACCGGTTTGATCCGCAATCGCCTGAAGATGAAGGCGCTGGTGAGAAATGCCGCGGCGTATCTGAAACTTGAAGAGGAGAGCGGCGGTGCGGTTGCTTTTCTTTGGCAGTTCGTGGGAGGGAAACCGTTAGAGAATAACTGGCGCGAGCTGGGCGATGTCCCGGCGGAGACGGAGGAATCGCGCCGGATGAGCAAGGCGCTCAAGCAGCGCGGCTTCACGTTCGTCGGCCCGACGATCTGCTATGCGTTCATGCAGGCGGTCGGCATGGTCAATGATCATCAGACGGATTGCTGGCGGCATCCTATTGTGGCTGAAATGAAGGGAAGGAGGCGTGTGAAATGACTAGACCCAAGGTTTATGTGACGCTGAAGATGCCGCAGGAGGCGATGGATCGGCTGCGCGAACAGGTGGACATCGTGGTGAACGAGCAGGATCGTCTGCTTAGCAAAGAGGAAATGCTGCTCAGGCTGGCGGAGGCGGATTACGATGGAATTTTCTGCGCGATCGGCGATGTAATCGACGAGGCGGTGATCGAAGCGATGGGCGAGCGGTGCAGGATCATCGCCAACTTCGGCGTAGGGTTCAATCACATCGATATCGATGCGGCTTCGCGGCGCGGCATCTGGGTGACCAATACGCCGGACGTCCTGACCGATGCCACGGCCGATATGGCCTGGGCGCTGCTGCTCGCTACGGCCAGGCGGGTCGCGGAAGGCGATCGGGTCATGCGCAGCAAACAGGGTTTTAAAGGCTGGGGCCCTTTGTATATGCTCGGGCGCGAAATCAGCGGCAAAACGCTCGGCATTGCCGGTGCGGGGCGGATCGGAGCGGCGATGGCGAAACGGGCCAAGGGTTTCAACATGAAAATACTCTATACCGCGCGGCAGCGAAAAGAAGAACTCGAAGCGGAAACCGGCGCGCAATTCGTGGAGAAGGACGTCTTGCTGGCAAAAGCCGATTTCCTGTCGCTGCATATGCCTCTTTCACAGGAGACGCGCCACTATATCGGCAGTCGGGAACTGGCACAGATGAAAAAGACCGCGATCCTGGTCAATACGGCACGCGGCGCGGTCGTTGACGAGGCGGCATTGGTGAGTGCGCTAAAAAGCGGACAGATCTGGGGCGCCGGTCTTGACGTTTACGAAGAGGAGCCTTTGCTGGCCGCGGGACTCAGCGAACTTGACAATGTTGTCTTGGCGCCGCATCTGGGCAGTGCTACGATCGAAACAAGAACTGCGATGAGTATGCTGACAGTGGACAATCTGCTGGCAGCCTTGGTGGAAAAGAAAGAGCCGCCTAATCTCTTGAACCCGCTTGCCGCTACAAAAAATAAAGTGTAACGTATCTGGTCAGAGCGCTTCTTTTTTGATATGATAGAATCACGTTTTTCTCGAAAAGTGTAACATCGCGATGAAACGGATTATCATAGCAGCAAGAAGGAGACAGTGTAGTGAACGTACTTGGTATTTTTGAAATTATTGGCACGATTGCCTTCGCCGCGGCGGGTGCTTTGGTAGGCATTCAGCGACGACTCGATATTTTCGGCGTGCTGATGCTGGCATTGGCGACCGCAGTTGGCGGCGGTATCTTGCGCGACTTATTGATCGGTAAAGTACCGCCCACGGCTTTCATGTATCCGATCTTTACGATTATCAGCATTCTTACAACGGTGGCGACCTGCTTCACGTATCGCTGGTTGGGCGAATACAACAAGCTGATGCTGGTCTGCGATGCCGTCGGGCTCGGCGCGTTTACCGCGGCCGGAGCGAATCTGGCGTTCGCGCTCGATTATAATCGCCTCCTGCTGACGGTCATGATGGGCGTCTTGACCGGCGTAGGCGGCGGAATCATCCGGGATATGCTGGCGCGTGAAATTCCACTGGTCTTTCGGCGTGAAATCTATGCGGTCGCGTCTTTGGCCGGCGCGCTGGGGCTCTTTTATGCACGGCCGCAGCTTGGCAGCGAAGGCGCGATGTACCTTTGCTTTGCCATAACGGTGATCATCCGGTTGGTTTCACTGCAGTTTGATTTGCACTTACCGGTTGTGGGAAGACGGGAAGATAGTGAGGAGATATGATGGAGAAAAAAATTGCTGCATTGAAGGCGGGCGATGCCGCCGAAGGATTTTTCCTTCTAAAGCAGGCGGACGGCAAGACCGGTTCCAACGGCAAACGGTATCTGGATCTGATCGTCGCCGATGACAGCGGCGAAATGGGTTCGAAGCTGTGGGACTGTAAGAACGGCGAGGAAGAGATATACATTCAACACAGCCTGGTCAAGATTCGCGGCAAGGTGGACGAGTGGCAGGGGCGCTTGCAGCTGAAGGTGGAAAAGATCCGCCTCGCTTTGCCGGAAGACAATGTGAAGCTGGCTGATTTTGTGCCGAGCGCGCCGATCGAGGCGGAAACGATGCTGACGGAGCTGAAGGCCGCGATTGCGGCGATCGGACAGGAGGATATCCGCCGTCTGGTGACACATCTGGTGGGACAATTTGAAGCGCAGCTGATTTACTATCCGGCGGCGAAGCAAAACCACCATTCCATCCGTTCCGGTCTGCTCTACCATGTCCTGACGATGCTGACGATGGCGCAGAAGGTCGCCGAGGTTTACCCGCTTTTAAACAAAGACCTTTTGACCGCGGGCGTGATCTTGCATGATCTGGCGAAGATTGAGGAAATGGATGCGGGCGAACTGGGCCTGGTCAATGCCTACACGATCGAAGGCGAAATGCTGGGCCATATCGTACAGGGCATCAAACTGGTCGACCGCGCAGCGGAAGCAACCGGAGCCAATCCGGAGGTTGCGATGGTGCTGCAGCATATGATCCTTTCGCACCACTATGAACCGGAGTTCGGCAGCCCGAAGCGTCCGATGGTTCCGGAGGCGGAAATCCTGCATTATCTCGATTTGATGGATGCGCGGATGTATGACATGGGGAAAGTTCTCTCGGGCGTCGAAGCGGGCCAACTGACGGAAAAAGTCTGGCTCTTGCATAACCGGCGTTTGTATAAAACGGAGTTTGATAAGAAATAAAGAGAAGAGACAATTGAAGAAGTAGAATGCGATAACAGGAACGAATAGAAAGAGTAAAGAAAACGAAACACGAAGAAGCGAAGCGGGTCGATACTATCGACCCGGTGAGAAGAAAGGAAGAATTTAAAATCTCTTCCGACCTTCCCTTCTTCGACTCTTCGTGTAAAAAACATCCCACTTGATTTCATCTTGTCGATAGTCTCAGAGACCGCCATACGGCGGTCTCTGAGACTATTTAAGCATGCTGCCTGCTTTTGCAGAGCGGACAGTCTTGAAAACGCAGCGGCTTTTCCAAACCTGCTGCTGCGAGCAGCTTGTCGTCTTGCAGCAACACGCTGCTGGGTCCGTCCGCTAAGAGACGGGCGTTTTTCAAGATGATCGTGCGTGGGCAGGTGTCGAGAATCAGGTCCAGATCATGGCTAACGATGACGCGGGTCTGCTCAAGCGTCAGAAAAAGATTGATCAGCTGGCGGCGCGAAGCGGAGTCGAGCCCGGCGCTCGGTTCGTCCATGACGAGGATCTCAGGCTGCATGGCCAGTACGGCCGCAAGTGAAACGGCTCGCTTTTGTCCGCCGGACAGTTTATACGGTGCGCGCGTTCGTAGCGCAAGCGCACCGACTTGTGCAAGCGCCTTTGTTGCGCGCTGATTGACTTCATCGTCCGTTAGACCGAGATTCAAAGGCCCGAAGGCGACGTCTTCCCACACGGTGGGCATAAAAAGCTGATCATCCGGGTTTTGAAAGACCATGCCGACCAAGCGACGGATCGGTGCGAGCGTTTGCTGCGTCAGTGCATGGTCGCCGATTCGGATTTGTCCTTGCTGCGGCGTCAGCAAGCCGACAAGATGCGCGAGCAAGGTGGATTTTCCCGCGCCGTTGGCGCCGATGACTGCGACGCTTTCGCCGCGTTGAATTTGACAGCTGATGCCGTCCAAGGCGACCGTTCCATCCGGATATTGATAAGAAAGAGCGTCGATTTGAATAATCGATTGCATCACAGGCGGCCTCCTAAGAATAAAGTGACTAAGGCGTGCGGTAAGTCATAGCAGCGCACGAACAGAAAAAAAGTGCCCCAGGCGGCCACGTAAAGCGCATCGAGCCAGGTAAACGGTGCGGCGGAGGGAAGCGGCAGCGAACCGTCGAAGCCGCGGCAAAGCATCGCCTGATAGATTCGTTTGGCGCGCTGATGACTGCGCAGCAGCAAATGGCCGGGCAAAGAACCCCAAACGGAACGTTGCAGCGCCGCGCTGCCGTTGGAACGAAGCTGGTAGGCGCGCAGCGTGCGCAGCATTTCTTCGAGCAGCACATAGCTGTAGCGATGCAAAAGAAGGAATTGAACCAGCAGAGGGCGCGGCACATGCCAAGCAAGCAAAGCGTGGCAAAGCGCAGGCAGACCTGTCGTAGCCAGAAGCAGCAAAGCGGCGCTCACCGCAAGGCCAGAGCGCAGCAAAAGTGAAAAGAAAGAGAGCCAACCGCCGCTTACCTGCCAGGAACCGAAGACCAATAGCGGTGTATGGTCAAGGAGCGGATTAAAAAGACCGAGACAGAGCAAAAACGGGAGCGCCAACGCCAGGCGTTTGAGAACGGGCGAGAACGGTATTCTCCCCAGGCGAAGCAAAAGCAGCGGATAAAGCAAAAGCGGCAGCATTGCGGAGAAAGCATAAGGAGGAAAAGAGGCCGTCAAAACGAGCAGCGCAAACGTGACCAGTATTTTAGCGCTTGCGTGACGCCTATGGATTGGCGTGTGCAGTGTGGCCAGTTCATCGAATTGGTGCAGATGCAGCCAGGCGGATTCTAATCGTAACAAGATAAAACTCCTTTTTAGCTGCGTTTAGCGGCGGCATGATAGGCGCGCAGACTTTTTCCCAGCAAAGTGCTGACGAATAGCGTGATCAGTGCGCCCGCGATGCCGGCGATGGAAACGCTGCTTTCCACATTCGGCCAGGCATTGTTTTGCTTGACGCTTTCGGCGTCCACGTTTGCCGCCGCGGCGGGCAAGGTATAATTGGCAAAGAATGCGCTGCTTTCCTGCAAGCGGGCGATGACGGCATGAATTCCCTCCGGCGGAGGCAGTTCCGTTTGTCCGGTCAGTTTTTCAATCGACCATTCGAGACCGTCCGGGCTACTCGACGCGAACCAGACGAAGAAGCCCGCGCTGCAAAAGGCCAGCACTGCGAAAACGATCAGCACCGGAGTGAACGCGGATCTGCCGCGTGAGGGCAATGCGCCAGATTTCTGCCCTAACAGTCCCGGTTCCGCCCGACGGATAAAAGCCAGGATTGCGGCGGTGATTAAACCTTCGATCAAACCGATCGCAAGATGGATCGGCTGCATCAGTGCAAGAAAGGCGGCAAGCGGCAAGGCGGAAATGCCGGACAAGCTCGTTTCGAGCACGACCGCCAACGCGCCGAGCTGCAAAGCGATGACGGCAGAAAGAACCGCAGCGAGCGAGAGATGTTTGTCGGCCAGCGGCCGGTAAACGAGAGGGTAGGCGATAAAACAGGGCAGAAAAGCCATGTTGAAGATATTGCAGCCGAGCGCCAGCAGTCCTCCGTCGGCAAAGAAAAAAGCCTGAATCGAAAGGACCGAGACCATGACAAGGAACGCGGCGCACGGTCCGAGCAGCGCCGCCAATAAGATCGCGCCGACAAGATGGCCGCTTGAACCGGTGCCGGGGATGGAAAAGTTAAGCATTTGTGCGGCAAAGACAAATGCGCCCAGTACGCCCATCAGCGGAACGCGGTCTTCTTCCAATTGCGTCGGTAGGCGACGGGAGGCGTAAGCGGTCAGGCCTGCGGCGCTCAGCCACATCGTGGCGCTGACCGCTGGCGAAAGTAAGGCATCAGCCATGTGCATAAGAAAACCTCCCAGCATGTAAGAGTGAAAAAGCAGAGCGAATCCATAAGTAAGATATTTGTTGCGGAAGGGGAAAATCCTTTTTTATCGGGCGAAACAGCGTTTGAAAAAAGCGATGTTTCTCAGCGACTTGCCGTCACGTGTTGCGAAAACGGCTTTTATTAAAAAAGAAAGGGTTGAATAAATTAAAAAATATAGGCGCTTTCGCTGAAATTTGCTAAAGTGGAGGGAACGAGAGGGTAATGACAGCGCGTGATGGGGAGTGAAGCTGGCCATGATCGATTTGAAACGGATCAAAGGAATTGTCGGGCAAGCCGAATACGAAGAGGCTTGCCGCCAAATGCCGCAGGAAGCGGCGAACCTGATGCGATGGCGCAGCGGCTGCGTCAATTCACCGGTGCCATACAAGATCAGCGATCTGATTTGGGCGGAGGAAAAGACGGTGCGAAGCAAGCTGGATGCGATATTCGCGATTTATGAGGAACTGCCGGCGTATGCGCTCTTAGCCGGCATTGCCGAACACTGGAAAGAGCTTGGAGCGTCAGAGCGGAATTCGGTTTGGGCCAGGTTTCGCGGCTATCTATACAGTGATGAAGAAAGCGTATCGCGTCCGGTCGAATATACGTTGTGGTGCGATTATTTTGAAAACCCAAAGCGCGTTGCCGAGGCCTGGCTGCAAATGCTAACGCCGCCGCGTTCGTTAAAACAGGTGGAAAAGCTGCTCTTCGTTTCCGGGCCGGTACCGTATTGGCTGAAAAAAACGCTATATGAAGAGATCATCCAAGAAGACAATTATCATGAAGCGATTTTTACCAGCCTGCTTGGCAGCCGCTTTGATATCCTCGGCGATATCGACAAGGCTGACGCCGGAGCAATCCTGCATCGCTTGACGCTGGAACCGTCGCCGCCCCAATTTGAAATGCTGCGCGCCGCGCTGGAAAAGTAAAGATCACCCCACAGTCGCATATGAACTGAACCAATAAAAACGGACAATGACAAAACACCCCCAGTTGTAGATAATTAATCTATGACTGGGGGTGTTCATATGTCAGGGCAAAGAGGAATAAAACATTTTGGAGAACACATTATTCTCGACGTTCTAAAAATGAAAGAAGAAGGCAAAACGAATCGTGAAATTAGCGAGTTCTATGGATTTAAGGATAAATACGTAATCAAAGAACTAATCCGAAGACACAACCGAAAACAAAAGATGATTGAATCTGGAATTATTCCACGGAAAAAAGGCAGACCGCCTAAAAGCTATGTTACCATACAGGATAAAAGAGATAATGAAATCAAGCGTTTAAAGATGGAAAACGAACTATTACGTTCTTTTCTTCAAATCGTTGGAAGGAAGTGAGGCCATCTGTAAAATACATGGCAATTTATAAAAACCAAGACAGCTATTCTATCTCTGCAATGTGTGACTTTTTTGATGTATCACGCAGTGGGTACTATGATTTTGTTCATCGCATGAATCAACCGAATCGCAATGAACGAATCGTAGCAGAAATTGCGGTATGCCAAGAAATATCAAAAAGAACGTATGGATATCGAAGGGTTCATTTGTGGCTTCAACAGAATAGAAATATATTTATTGATCCGAAAACCGTTCTTCGCTTAATGAGCAAATATAATTTATTATCTCAAATTCGCCGACGTAAAAAATACAAGAGAATGCAGCAACAACTTCATAAATATGAAAATCTACTCAATCGTGATTTTGAAGCAACTGCGCCGAATCAGAAATGGGTTACCGACATTTCATACATCCATACACTCCAAGGAATCCTGTATTTATCAATGATACGCGATGCGTTTGATCGCAGTATTATTGCTTATAAAACAGGAACAGAACAAACTGTAAATTTAGTTCTTGAAACAATTCGAACTGCCATGAAAAAGGAAAAAGTCACTACAGAGCTGCAACTCCATAGTGACCAAGGGTTTCAATACACTTCACAGGGGTATTTTAACCTAACTAAAGAGTATGGTATTACACCGTCCATGTCAAGGCGAGGAAATTGTTATGATAACGCATTAGCTGAAAACTTTTTTAGTATTTTGAAAGCAGAATGCATTTCGAGAATACATCTCAAAACATTTGCAGAGGCTAACGAGGTTATCGATGAGTATATCTATTTTTATAATTTTGAACGCATTCAACTAAAAACAAAACTGACACCGTATGAAAAACGATGCCAGTTTGCGTAATTTAAAGCTATTCTACTTCTGGGCGTTTTATTTTATGTACGTTGTTTCTGGTTCAGTTCA
>NZ_JAUAOA010000028.1 GCF_030542965.1 Azotosporobacter soli | reverse complement strand
CGCCAACCGCATAGCCTTTTCAGTCTACCCCTAAAGGGGTCTTATTTCGACTTTTTTGCTGGCTCACCCGTGAACGGGTCAACTAGCTCTTTCAAAGTAAGTTGCTCGGCGATCACATCGTCTTTTAACTGATTTTTGATATACTCTTCAATTGCTTTTTTATTTCGACCTACTGTATCTACATAGTATCCTTTACACCAAAACTGTCGATTGCCATATCGATATTTCAAGTTCGCATGCCTATCAAATATCATTAATGAACTCTTTCCTTTTAGATACCCCACAAAACTTGACACGCTTATTTTCGGCGGTATGCTTACCAACATGTGAACGTGATCCGGGCAAGCACTTGCTTCTATAATTTCAACACCTTTATGTTCGCATAGCTTTCTCAGTATAACTCCGATATCACTTTTTATTTTCCCATATATGATTTGTCTTCTGTATTTCGGTGCGAAAACTATATGGTATTTGCATTTCCATTTTGTGTGTGCTAAACTGCTGTTATCCATTTTGGATACTCCTCCTTTGTTAGTTTATGCGGTCGGCAAACCTGCATTTATTCTAGCAAAGGAGGCTTTTCTTTTCTACTTATAGCTATAAGCTTTCCGGAACCACACGCCTAGCGCGTGGTTTTCTTTATACAAAAAAACAGGTCGAATGACGCAGCAGTCATTCGACCTGTTTTTTTTAAGAAGCACAAAACTATAGCGACCGAGCCACGAGCATTCCCGCCCAAGTCGCGCTAAAACCAATCAGACAATTTAAAGACACGTTGGCCAGAACCAGTAAATACTCGGCCTCTTCCAACATTTTTATCGTTTCATAGCTGAACGACGAAAAAGTGGTAAGACCGCCGAGGAAGCCGACGGTAATCAATAAGCGCCAAAGCGGATTGATGATAAACCGCTCTGTTGCAAATGTCATAAACAAGCCAATAATAAAACAGCCGATTACATTTACCGCCAATGTTCCATAAGGGAAAAACGGTCCTAGGCGCTGCGCAAGCCACTGTGATGTCAGGTAGCGAGAAACTGAGCCAATTCCGCCTCCAATTGCAATAATCAATAGGTGTTGCCAGTTATTCATCTTTCAATCCTTTCGATGCTCAAACGCGCGCAAGCGGCTTATTGCCATATTTGATAACCTCAATATCGTCGACAGTCACCAAGCCCTCTTGCACCACTTCATCCAAATACGGCAGTAATTTCTCTATATATTCTTCGCTATCGATAATCTCCACCAAAATTGGCAAATCGGATGAAAGATCAATAATCTTAGCCGTATGAATCCGGCTATGCGCACCGTAGCCCATCAAGCCGCGAAACACTGTCGCACCGGCAATATCAAAGCTCTTCGCCGTTTCCACAATCGCCTGAAACAGCGGTTTTCCCTGACAGCGATCACTTTCGCCAATATAGATGCGTAACCGCTTCGCTCGACTGGTAATTTTAGGCATGCCGTTCCCCCTCCGTTTATTTTATTCCTATTATATGTCGCGTCAAGACCAGCTGCAAGTCTTATAAGCATAACGACAGCGGGATTTTCATCCCGCTGTCGCCTCGCCTTAGCCTAAAATCGCTTTCAAATCTTCTGCCGGCGTTGTAATTAATTTCAAATTGAAATTGTCTTGCAAAACTTTGAACACATTCGCCGTCAAGAATGCCGGCGGCGTCGGTCCGATCCGAATATCCTTCACGCCAAGATGCAAGAGCGTGAGTAAGATCGCCACTGCTTTTTGTTCATACCAGGACAAAATCATCGACAGCGGCAGTTCGTTCACACCACATTTGAAAACTTCAGCCAGTGCCAACGCCACCTGTATGCCTGAATAGGCATTGTTGCACTGCCCTAAGTCAAGCAAACGCGGAATGCCGTCAATATCGCCGAACTCAAGGTGATTAAAACGGAACTTCCCGCAGGCAACCGTAAGAATAATACAGTCTTTCGGTATTTGCTGCGCCAATTCCGTATAATAGTTACGCCCCGGCTTAGCTCCATCACAACCGCCGACCAGGAAAAAGCGGCGAATCTTACCGGCTTTGACCGCTGCAACAATTTTATCCGCCAGACTCAAAATGACGCTGTGATGATGTCCGGTCGGCAGCATATAGTCACCGCTCACTTCCGCCAACGGCGGCAAACTTTTTGCAGCGCTGATAACGGCGCTAAAATCTCTTTCCGTCAAATGACGTGCGTCATCGGCTTGTACGCCTGTCACGCTGCGTGTAAAAATACGTTCCTGATAAGAGCAATTCTCCAGTGGCGGCATCACGCAGTTTGTCGTGACAAGAATCGGACCGCTAAACGCAGCGAACTCTTTGCGCTGATTCTGCCATGCAGTACCGTAATTGCCCACGAGATGCGGATACTTATTAAGCGCCGGATAGGAATGAGCCGGCAACATTTCACCATGCGTATAAATATTGATGCCGCTGCCCTCGGTCTGTTTAAGCAGTTCCTCCAAGTCCAGCAGATCATGACCGGTCACCAGTATTCCCGCCCCTGCCTTTGTTCCGGTAAAGACTTTGACCGGAACCGGACTGCCGAATCGAGCCAGATGCGCCTTATCCAGCATTTCCATCGCGCGAAGATTCATCGCACCGCATTTCAAAACCATTTCAATATGTCGGTTCAAATTAAAATTCACATTAGTCAGGGTAAAAAACAATGCATCATGCGCAAACGCGTCAACCTGATCATCTTTTGCGCCCAGCTCCCGGGCATGATGCGCATAAGCGGCAATCCCTTTGAGCCCGAAAAGCAACGTGTCCTGCAAGCTGGCAATGTCTTCATTCTTGCCGCAAACACCGACTTTTGTACAGCCCGTCCCTCCGGCAGTTTGTTCACATTGATAACAAAACATTCTTCCGCCCCCTTTTATTTGCTAAATAAACACCTCGCCTTCATTTTACATCTTTTGTATTTTTTAGCAACAAGAAAATCCCTTTCAACGGGCCGCCTCCGCCGTACGCTGCAAGAGCGGCGCAGACACGCTAAGACATTCTTCCTTCCACCATTCGGCAGCATTCTTTTCCACTTTACGCTGTGAAAAGTGAACCACACAGCCATTGCGAATCACAATCACGACCTCTTCCTCGCCGCCAGGTAAATTACGAATATCGGTTACATTCTTTTTCATTAGATACCCCTTTCGGGCAGCAACACTCTTTTCCACAAATAAAAACAGCCCCTTCCGAGGAAAGGGCTGTGATTTTCATCTGCCTTCCTCTCATCTTCCAGAACCTATCGTTCTGCTGGATTTAGCACCACTGCATTGCTGCCGGTTGCCGGGTGTCATCGGGCCAGTCCCTCGACCTCTCTTGATAAGAGCGTTACGCCATATATAATTATTTTAAATTTTAACATTTTCACTGTAACATTGTCAACATTTTTTCTTTTCACAACGGCATGCGCCGTAAGCGCAATGCATTGCTTAAAACGGAGAGCGAACTAAACGCCATTGCCGCACCGGCAATCACCGGCGACAACCAACCCGCAGCCGCAATCGGAATCCCGATTACATTGTAAAGCAAGGCCCAGAAGAGATTTTGCCGGATATTTTTCATCGTAGCGCGGCTTATTTGAATGGTGGCCGCAATTCCCTTCAGGTCACCGCGAACCAACGTGACATCGCCCGCTTCCATTGCAATATCCGTGCCCGTTCCCATCGCGATACCGACATCCGCCAGCGCCAGCGCCGGTGCGTCATTGATCCCGTCACCGGCCATGGCAACGACTTTGCCCTGTTGCTGCAGGACTCTCACTTGCTCCGCCTTATCTTCCGGCAATACTTCGGCCATGAGATGCCGGATTCCGACCTGATCGGCAATGGCTTGGGCCGTGCGCCGATTATCGCCGGTTACCATCCAGACTTCAATACCTAATCGATCCAATTCGGCCACTGCGGCCTTCGACGTTTCTTTTACCGTATCGGCTACAGCCAAGAGCGCTGCCATTTTCCCGTCAATGGCAGCAAAGATGACGGTCTTTCCCTCTTCTTCGAGTTTTTCCGCTTTGCCCATGCAATGCGCAAGATCCGCGCCTTGTTCCGCCATTAATTTTCTCGTACCAATCGCAATGCTTCGCCCTGCCTGTTTCGCAATGATGCCGCCGCCAGGTAATGCTCGGAATTCTTCAACATCAGCAACCAGCACGATGCCGCGTTTTCTCACGCCTTCCACAACCGCCTTCGCCAGCGGATGTTCCGATAAACGTTCCGTGCCACCCAAGATCGCAAGAAGTTCCTCTTCCGTCAGTTCTTCATTGTAAGAAATCAGTTCCGTCAATTCCGGTTTTCCGTGCGTAATCGTTCCCGTTTTATCGAGAATAATCGCCGATACCCGGTGCGCTTTTTCCAGTTGCTCGCCGCCTTTAAACAAAATTCCGGTTTCAGCGGCGCGCCCGGTTCCAACCATAATCGAAGTCGGCGTCGCCAAACCCAACGCACAAGGGCAGGCAATGACCATGACTGCCGTCGCATTCATAACCGCTTGCGTCAGTTCTCCCGGACTGAAAATAAAATACCAAAGCAAAAAGGTGACAAATGAGGCTGCAACGACAAACGGGACAAAGTAACCGGAGATTACATCCGCCAAGCGCTGAATCGGAGCTTTTGAACCCTGCGCCGCTTCAACCACGCGGATGATTTGCGCCAACACGGTATCTTTACCGATTTTTTGCGCCTCCATACGCAAGCTGCCATGAATATTGACGCTTGCCCCGACAAGTTTGTCACCTACGTTTTTTTCCACCGGAAGACTTTCACCAGTCAGCATTGATTCATCGACTGTAGACCCCCCGCCTATGACCACACCATCGACCGGGATTTTTTCGCCTGGACGAACAAGGACAACATCCCCATATCGTACTTGTGAAATAGGGAGTTCCTGCTCGTGACCATCGCGCAAAACAAGTGCTGTTTTCGCCTGCAGCCCCATCAACTTTTTAATCGCTGCAGAAGTCTGTCCTTTAGCTCTCGCTTCCAGCATTCGGCCAAGCAGAATCAGCGTGATCAAGAGAGCCGATGTTTCATAATATGCCATGCCCAATCCGCCCAGCGTATGGTACAGGCTGAAAAAGTAAGCCGCGCTTGTTCCCATCGCCACGAGCACTGCCATATTCGCGCCGCCATGCCGTAAAGAATTGAATGCATCACGATAAAACTGAAACCCGGCGTAAAATTGCACCGGCGTCGCTAAAGCCCATTGAAAATAAGAATGAAAGAGAATTCGCGGCAGATAAGCGGCAAAACCCAACATATCCGCTGCCATTGCCGCTACCAGCGGGAAGGAGAAGCAGGCAGCCACCGTTAAGTAGCGTTTCTGCCGCCGAATTTCAGCCTGCCTGGCTACCGCTTCTTTATCGGTCTCGCCTTCCGTTTCCGCCCCTTCCGTAGAACGCAAGCTCCCTTCAAAACCGGCCTTTCGAACCGCCGTCAATATTTGCTCCGCTTCAATCTCCACGCCGCCCTCTACAGTCAGCCTAGCCATCGCATAATTAACCCGCGCCGACGTAATATCCGCTTGCTTGTTGACAACCTTCTCAATCCTCACCGCACAGGCGGCGCAGCTCATCCCTTGCAGGTCAAACTCTAACTGCTTCAGGCTGACGCCGTAACCGAGCGCCTCGATTTTTCCAAAAATCTGCGCTGTGTTTAATAAGAGCGGATCATATTCCAGACTGAGTCGCGCCGTTGCCAGGTTCACATTCGCTTGGCTGACGCCAGGCAAGCGAAGTATCGCTTTTTCCACACGCGCCGAACACGCACCACATGACATTCCTTCTATCATCAATGTCAGTTTTTTCATCATCAGACCTCCATTACTGCAGCATGCATCTTCCTTCTTTTTTACTATAGCAAAACATTATGAAGATGCGATGAATAATTCTATAAACTCCTTCGCTCACTACAAAAAAATCCTCCGCCGGTTTCATCCGTTGGCAGAGGATTTTATGCTTCGATTGCCTTTTTCCAAGGCTTGTTGCTGCAGCGAAATTTTCCGTCCCCATTCTGACAACGAGCCAAACATAAATTCATGCACCAAATAATCCGGTTCAACATAATCGACGATTTTTTTTGCCTGCTCCGTTTCAAAGGGAAGATGTTCATCAATCTGCAGGACATGGCGCATCATCATTTCCAAATCGTAACTTTGCTCCGCTTCCATAAGAGCCGCTTCACAGGACTGCTCGACATATTGCCCCGACAATGAGCAATGTAAATGAATTCCCTTTATCTTTCGGCGATATTCCCCCAGTTTCTTGAGCGTATCAAGGATAAACTCGACGCCATCTTCCTGGCGACTCAAACCCGGATTCGTATTCATCAGATGTCCTGTATCCAACATGATGCCGGTCTTCTCATGCCTGACTCCCTCTAGAAGACGGGCCGTTAGCCGGGCATTACGCAGCGTCAGGCCCGGCCACCACAAATTCTCGAATAACAATTCCATTTCCGGCGGAATATCGGCTGTCAATTCGTTCACTACATCAATGGCCGCTTCGATAACTTCCTCATTCGAATGGCTGAACTGCCAGTGAAACAATTCGCCCGGCAAGACATTGCTGACATGAAAGACCAGATATTTCGCTTCCGCTTCTCTTGCCGTTCGAATATCACGGCGAAAATGTTCTAGCCATTCCGACCGATTCGCTCCGCCGTAATACTCGTTGATTTCACGTTGCGACGAAAACTGACGCGCCAAGCCTTTCTTGTCGCCGCGCCAGAAATCAAGCCAGTTCGGCCAGAAACGAAGATGCACACCCTGCACCCACTCTTTCTTGTGCACTTGAGCATCCCAGGGATCGCAAAACATCATTTCCAGTCCATTCAAGCAATGTTCCTTTAAAAAACGCTGCAGTATCTGCGGATTATTGGCAATGACCGCCTGATCCGAACTGTAATTGGATAAATTCGCACATTGCAACATATTTCTGCCTCATATCCTTTATTTAACTACGCAAGCTACAAACGTATCAGATGTTTTTACCAAGAATCAGATTCAGACGGCTGACAAGTTCTTCCGCATCGCCGTCTCCATCGAGCGGGGTCATAACCGCTTGCCGCCCGAGATAAATGGAGCCGTCTTCGCCCAGATACGCAGCATCAGCAACTCCGTTATGAAAAGCACTCGCAAGATTTCCCGCAATTAAAAACGCCCGTTCTCCTGCGAGATATTCCCCGCTCTTGGTCGGCGTCACCCATTCTTTTCCGTTAACAACCAGTGTTTTTTCCGCATTGACCAGAACATGCCCATTGCTATATGCCGTCAAACGCTGCGCAAAGTTGCGTACCCGATCTGACATTTTAGGATGATTGTTAGGATTGATTACTCTCACTAATCCCTCTTTGTGTAATTCACCATACAAGGAACGCATTTTCAGCATCAGCGCAGCCGAACCGCCCGGATTGTAGCCACTACGTGTAGCATAGTCAAATCCGAGATTATCCGCTTCCCATTCCTGCTCCATCGTAATCACTTCATTATTAATATAATTATCGGCAACAGCGCCTAAAATGTAACTCATATTGTTCTCATTCGATGTTAAATAAAGATCGACCGCCAATGCCACGCTAATCATTTTCATCGTTCCCTTGACCGGATGTTTGCCTTCGCCATGGCCCATTTCATGCGCAATCATGGCAGCCAGCTCTGCATCATTTGTCTTCTCCAATGAACCACGGTTGATACTGATTACATGGCCAAGCGTGCAAAAAGCATTCATATCCTGTTCAGGATTGACGTAGACTGCGTAATCCGCTCTCACGCCGCCGGATGTTTTCAATCGTCCAACAATTCCTTTTACGCGCTCCGTTGCGGCTTCATTTTCATATACGCCCGTTTGCTTCTGGCTGCTGCGCAGCATGTCCTTCTGCCCGTTTTCATTAATATTATTCAATTGATAATCGATCAATTTGTATGCCACCCCTGCATAGAGGAGCTGCTGGCCGAAACTAGCCGCTTCCGCTTTCGGCAACAAGCCGGTCAGCGGCAAAAAAGTCAGGCATAAAACCAAAACAGCACTTACGATTTGTTTCAGCATGATCATTCCTCCTTATTTAGCAGGCCGAAAGCCCGCCATCCACCGGCCAGATCGAGCCGCTTACCCAGGAAGCCTCTTCAGAAGCCAAAAATGCTATGACCTTGGCAACCTCTTCCGCACGACCGATTCGGCCAAGCGGATATACGGCAGCCATATCGCGCCGCGCCGCTGTTTGATCGTCACACTCTGCCAATTGCGCCTCGACCAGCGGCGTATCGACATCGCCGGGCGCTACGCAATTGACCCTGATTTTATAAGGACTGAGTTCGAGCGCCAACGCTTTACTGAATGCATTGACCGCCCCCTTCGCCGCACAGTATGCGCTGCACAGCAAATTGCCTCGCGCACCGGCATCAGAAGAAACATTCACGATACTGCCGCCTTGCGTGCGCAGCAACGGCAGCGCCTGCTGCGTAAGCAAGTACGTCCCTTTGACGTTGCCGTCCATAACCTGGTCATACTCCTCTTCGCTCGTATCTTGAAAGAGTTTCTCCAAATACAAACCGGCTGAGTTGATCAATATATCAATTCGTCCGTACGCAGCGGCTGTTTCCGCTACTGCATTGGCGCAATCGGCAAGCAACGTCACGTCCGTTTGAACATAAACAACCGCAGGCCAGCCACGCGCATTGAGCAACGCAAGCGCAGCCTCGCCTTTTTTTCGCTCGCGGCCGAGCAGCACGACTTTAGCGCCGCCAGCAAGCAGCACTTCGGCCGTCGCCAAGCCGATTCCCGACGTCCCGCCAGAAATCAGCGCCACTTTATCCGTAAAATCAAGTTTCACAGGAGCTTCCTCCTCATGTTATGCTTGCCAACATTATACCAAGTAGCGCCGGGAAAGACAAACAGGCTGCCGCGCCTTGCGCGACAACCTGTTCTCTTTCCCTACCGTTTCATATTCACTGTATCGTCTTTTGTTCCGCTACAGCAGCGCCTTCTTGTCCCGCCATGATTTTTTCCGGCAAGCACTGTTTTAGCGCTGTCAGCATTTCCGAACTCGGCTTAAAGTAAATCCGCCGATTCTCATTGCCGCCCGACGTTTCATAGCGATACGCCAGCGTCCAAACTTCCCGGTTATCGAGCGCAGAATGCATCCGATAACTGCGCCGGAACTTTACTAAACCGACCAGCGCCGGTCGATACGGATATAAAGCAAACACATCGCTTAATGGCACATCCAGCTTCGTACGGCGAAACGATTTCTTTTCAAAACGAAAGCCTGCATCCGTCAACGTACAGCAATAACGGCTGTAGGAGCGTTCAAAGAGAAAACCGATGACCAGCAACTCCGCCAACCATTCGAGCGGAATGAAAATGCCCCATAAAAGCCACTTGGCAATTGTGGCCGCCAATAGCAATAACATGACGCACACCGATCCGCCGACAACCAAACGATTTTTCAGCGCCGTTTGCGATTCCACCTTGCATTCGTTCATGCCTTACCGCCTTTCCGCAGTCTCTGTATAAACCAGTGCATCAGACTACCTCTCTAGTCTACCTCATATTCATCCTCTTCTTCAACTACCGGAAAAGCTTTATGTATCAATTTTGTCACGCCGATAAAAACCAGAATGACGACAAACATCGTCGGCAGCGCAATTCCCATCATGGTCAGCGCTTGTACTGTTGCAGTTCCCATTTTCTTCGCTCCTCTACTTTGCTAATGCCGGAATCAGAGCCAGCACCAGGCCGCCAGCGACAACGGATGCTACCTGTCCGGCCACATTGACGCCGATGGCATGTTGAATGATAAAGTTTGTCGGATCTTCTTTGAGCGCCATCTTGGCAATAACGCGCCCCGACATCGGAAACGCGGAGATGCCGCATGCACCAATCATCGGATTCATCTTGTTGGAAGAAAACAGATTCATTAATTTGGCAAACAGCACGCCGCCTGCCGTATCAAAGACGAAAGCCACTGCGCCTAAGGCCATGATCATAGCAACCTCGAGCGTTAAGAAACGTTCCGCCGACATGGTTCCGCCGATCGTGATGCCAAGCAGCAACGTGACCAGATTGGCCAGTTCGTTCTGCGCTGCGTTTGAAAGATTGTCAACAACGCCGGATTCCTTCAAAATGTTGCCGAACATCAACGAACCGATCAGCGCGACCGAAATTGGCGCCACAATGCCCGCAATCAAAACAATTACGATAGGAAAAAGAAATTTCGCCGTTTGCGATACCGGTTCTTCATCTTCATAGCCCATCTTGATCTTACGCTCCGCTTCGGTTGTCAGCATGCGAATGACCGGCGGCTGAATGACCGGCACCAACGACATGTAAGAATAAGCAGCTACCGAGAGCGGGCCTAATAATTCCTGTGCAAAACGGCTAGCCACATAAATCGTCGTCGGACCATCGGCCGCGCCGATGATGCCGATCGATGCGGCATGTTCAAACGAAAAGCCCATGAACGTCGCTATCACTGCGCAGGAAAAGATCCCCACCTGCGCCGCGGCTGCAAAGAGCATGACGGAAGGACGCCGGATCAACGGCGTAAAATCGCACATCGCGCCGATTGCGACAAAAATCAATACCGGAAATAATTCATTGGCGATGCCGCCCTGGTATAAAACCCAGAGAAAGCCTTCTTCGCCGACCACTTTTGAAATAGCCGAAGAATGAGGAATATTGGCCAGTACCGCACCAAAACCGATCGGCAAGAGCAGAGCCGGTTCATAGTCTTTTTTGACCGCCAAATAGATCAGCAAACTGCCAATCAACCACATGACTACATGTTTCCATGTCAGTCCCAAAAATCCCATGAGCAATTCGTCAAGCCATGGGTATTGTAGAATCAATGCCTCCACAGTATATCCTCCTAGTTATAACGCTCTCTCGCTCTGCTTAACCGATGATGGCAAGCTGCTCGCCAGGTTTTACATTTTGCCCGTCACTTACTTGAATCGATTTGACCGTTCCATCCACCGGCGAAGCGATTTCATTTTGCATTTTCATCGCTTCAAGAATCATCACGACATCGCCTTTTTTCACTGCACTGCCGGCCTTTGCGACGATCCGAATCACTTTGCCCGGTAATGGAGCATTTAACGAAGTGTCGCCAGCCGCAACCGCAGCTGGTGCACTAGCAGGTTTTGCTGCTGCCACTGGTGCGGCAATCGGTTGTGCTGCCGGTGCTGCGACAACAGCCGCTTTCGGTTGCGCCGCACTGTTCTTGTTCACTTTTTCAACTTCCACGTTGTAGGTGACGCCATTCAATGTAATATTCAACTCAAACGAACTCATGATTTCATCCTCCGTTTTTTTATTTAGAACGCGCATTCATCTGTTGTTGCCGCCCGGCCATTTCCCACGCGGTATTAACTCTTTTAATCCGAAAAACGATATCTTTCGAATCTTCTTCCAGGATAACGTAAGCCGCTGCGGCCGCCGAAAGGATCGCCATCACTTCCGGGCTGATCGCATCAGATCCCTCAGGTACGCTCCGGTTCTCAACCGACTGTTCTACAGGCGGACGCTTTTTCTTTTTGCTTTGCTTTGCTTTGGGTTTGCCAAACAGAAAATCAAAAAGTCCCATTTCTTTCACCTCCCCGCCGCTCATTAGACAACGCTCTTACAACGGGCGACGCACCACATCGATAATGCTGCCGTCACGGTATTCGACAACCGCGACAACGTCATCGCTCACTTCGATTTCTTTCGGTTTACCCGTCAAGTCATACGCCATTTTCTGCATTTCCTCGATGCTCATCACCGGCAGCCAAGTATTTTTCAAATTATCCATCAGATCTGCACGGCGGGGATTGACTGCGATGCCGCGCTCGGTGATGATGACGTCGACCGTTTCACCAGGCGTAACCACCGTGTTGACTTTATCCAAGACCATTGGCAGACGACCGCGCAGCAGTGGCGCCACGACGATTGAAAGGTTGGCTCCGGCCGCCGTGTCGCAATGCCCGCCGGATGCGCCCATGATTTCTCCGTTCGAATCGGTGATGACGTTAACATTAAAGTCCACATCGACCTCGGTCGCGCT
Source organism: Azotosporobacter soli (assembly GCF_030542965.1). NCBI lineage: Bacteria > Bacillati > Bacillota > Negativicutes > Selenomonadales > Sporomusaceae > Azotosporobacter > Azotosporobacter soli. Next base: position 25,326 of record NZ_JAUAOA010000028.1, on the reverse strand, counting down.
AAGGATGACCACGTCAAGATTATTGACGATCGGTCCGCCGTTATGCGGGTTGGCGTAGTAAGAGGCCGACATTTCAAGATGCCGCGGATTATTCTTGATCGATTCAATGGACGGAATATCAAAATCCTGTACATCGAAGAGAACTTCAAACAAGCCTTCTTCCAGCATTTCAATAAACGGCGCGGTTACGCCGCCGACTCCAAAGCTGCCTTTTATCTTTTGTGCAATCATTTTTTCTTTAATGAAGCGGGCCGCCGCAAGCGACGCGCCGCCGCTGCCGAGTTGCAACGAATAACCGTTTTTCAGATAGCCCGAATATTCAATGACGCCAGCCGCAAATTCGGCAATCAGCAGTTCGCGCGGATTGCGGCTGATGCGCAGCGCACCCGACGCAATGCCTTTCGGATCGCCAATGCTCGGCAGTTCGACAATATAATCCACTTGCGTCTGCGGGATACTGATCGGGAAAATCGGATGCGGTACCAAGTTATCGGTCAGCGCGATAACAGTGTCCGCGTATTCGGCATCCACCATCGCATAGCCCATCGAACCGCACGCCGACGGCCCATTCACGCCGTTGATGTTACCGAACGAATCACAGCATGCTGCGCCGATGAACGCCACGTCAATATGCAGTTCGCCGCTCTCAATCGCCCGTGCGCGCCCACCATGCGAGCGAATGATCGTTGGTTTCGCCAGTTTGCCGTACGTGAGAAACTTGCCGAGCTCGCCGCGCGCGCCGCTGGTTTCAATCGCCGAGATGACGCCCTGCTCCAGATAGGGCAGGATGCTTTCATTCACCGTGTTAAGGGAGCTCGGCGCCAGCGTGATGTTCTTGATTTTCTTTTTCGCAATCGTTTCGACGACTTTATTTAAAATGTAATCGCCATTTCTAAAATGATGATGGAACGAGATCGTCATTCCATCCTTGAGACCCGCAGCATCAATCGCATCTTCGATTGATTTTAACAACTTATTGGACTTTGGAATATTGACGCCCAGTTTCCGTCCGACGGAGCGGCCTTGCGGCTGCAACGCAAATGGTCCTTGATAGGGTTTTATCGTTTCAATCCCTTTAATTTGATCGGGAATAATTCTGCCGATACTGTTTATCATGTCGCAATCTCCTTCGCGCTATTTTCTGACCGCCGCCGCATAAGCCAAAACCCGTTCGGCCCGCGTCACAATCGGGGTATCGATCATTTTTCCGTCGATGGCGATGACGCCGGAATTACGCGCTAGCGCATCCTGGTACGCCGCAATCACTCTCTCTGCATGGGCAATTTCCTTTTCCGTCGGCGCAAAAATTTCCTGCACCAGACGAATTTGCTTCGGATTTACGACCGATTTGCCGTCAAAGCCCATTTCCTTGATGCGAATCGTTTCTTCGATGAAGCCTTGCTCATTGTTAATATCGGTATATACGCTGTCAATCGCTTGAATACCGGCGGCCCGAGCCGCCAAGACCAGCTGGCCGCGCGGCACGAAAAGCTCATTGCCGTGCGACGTGCGACTGGTCTTCAGATCGGCGATGAAATCTTCCCCGCCGATGGCCAGCGCAACCATACGCGGACTGGCAGTAGCGACTTCATAAGCATTCATCAAACCTTTCGCCGTTTCAATCGCCGCCATCATTTTGATCGATCCGGGTACAAAACCATTTTTTTCTTCTGCTTCGCTGATGATCTCATCCACAATTTGAATGTCTTTCGCAGTTTCCGCTTTCGGCAAACGAACCAAATCAGGCCGCGCCGGCAATACCACTTTCAAATCATCAAGGCCATATGGGGTCTGGATGTGATTGATGCGGATCGCCACTTCACAAGGATACTTTAAGCGCTTGATCGCATTATGCACTAAGCGTCTGGCCGAATCTTTCTCGCTGATTGCCACGGAGTCTTCCATATCAAAGATGACCGTGTCCGCTCCGTAAATTCCGGCGTTTTGCAGCATGGCCGGATTGTTTCCCGGCATGAACATCATCGCGCGGCGCATTGTTAATTTTTCCATCATTTTTCCTCCTTACCGAATCGCCCGCTCAATCGCGGTAGTCATACGCGCTTCAATCGTACAGTCCAGAGCCCCTTTATCGTTGGCATGGACTTTGACATCTTCAAGATTCCACTCCAGCAAAGTCTGCCGAATCACGGCTTTGATTTCATCGCCAAACTGCTTAAGCACCGGGCTGATCAGTTCGATTTCGATGCCGCTTCCCGCATCCGCCGGCGACAAGGTGATCATGATGTCGCTCGACTCCAATGTTCCGGCTTGCGCCACCTGCTTTATGCTCTTCATCACTTTCCTACCTCCATACATGTAAACGTAACGAAATTGTCAGAGTTATTATACTTCATCAACAATAATAGCAAAAATACAAATCCGCTATAGTAAGCGATAGAAATTATTTATGACAGATCTGCAACAAGGATTTGGCAGACTTATCTCGAATAATTTTAACGAGATGTCGGCACTGCTGCCTCGTTATGAGGATTTGCCGCTAATACGGGAGGAATTTTTAGATGGAAAACCGCGATTGGCTCATTCTACAAGAGCTCTATGCGAAAAAGAACATTACCAAAACCGCGCAAACATTATTTATCTCGCAACCGGCTCTAACGGCAAGATTGCGTCAAATCGAAAAGGAATTCGCCGTGCAAATCGTTCATCGCACCAGTAAGGGCGTAAAATTTACGCCGCAAGGCGAATATTTGGCTAAAACAGCCAGTAAAATGCTCGTCGATCTGCGTACCGTAAAGGAAACGGTCACCAACATGGGCAGCACGGTATCCGGCACACTGCGAATCGGCGCATCCAGCTATTTTACCACTTTCATTCTCCCCAGCCTGCTGCGCCACTTTAAAGATCGCTATCCGGCCGTCGAATTCAAGGTCACAACCGGTTGGAGCCGCGAAGTGTATCAGCAGGTCTACAACCAGGACGTTCATGTCGGTTTTGCCCGCGCCGACTATGAATGGCAAAACGAAAAACACCTGTTGTTTGAAGAAAATGTCTGTGTTGCTTCGCTTACCAAAATTGCGTTGGAAGATTTGCCGAACCTGCCGCGCATTGATTTTAAGACCGACTATGTTGTCAATGCCGCAACGGATACCTGGTGGCGCAACAATTTCTCCCAGCCGCCGCTGATCAGCATGGAAGTCGATCGTCTGGTGACCTGCAAGGAAATGGTGATCAACGGTTTGGGCTACGCGATCATGCCGGACATGATTTTACGCAGCACGCCTGACATCCACAAGATTCTCCTGCACATGCCCGACGGCCAGCCTCTGATCCGCAAAACCTGGATGATTCATCAAAAAGACGTTCGAGAGATGAATGTCGTGAAAGCCTTTATCGAATTTGTCGAAAATATGGATTTTAAGAATACGATTATGAATTCCATTTGATTTTCAAAACATCCGTCACTTATCTCAAAGCGACGGATGTTTTTTCTCTTCCAAGCGCGCCCTTAAAGCTTTTGCGCTTCTTCTTTGCGCGAAAGATAAGTATTTTTGATGCCTAGCTATCAATTGTTTAGATTTTACAGACTAATCGATACATATTACACTGTGAGTGCGAATTGAATATTAAAATAATTCCAAACGGGAGGGATAGAAAGCGCGGTAGTCATGCAGCAAGACAAATATTATTGCGAAAGGACTGATTCTTAGTGACGTTCTCATCTATTTTATCTATTTCAGGTTTTTTGATGGTTCTAATCTTTATGTATCTGATCATGTCAAAACGCTTATCCGCCATGGTGGCCCTGATCACAGTGCCCATCATCTTCGGCGCCATACTGGGATTCAGCCCGGCACTCGGCAAGATGATGATGGACGGCGTAAAACAAGTCGCCCCAACCGGCATTATGATTTGTTTTGCCATTCTATATTTCGGCATCATGATTGACACGGGAATGTTTGATCCGTTGATCAAACGCATCCTGGTCTTTGTCAAAGGCGATCCGGTGCGAATCGCGATCGGTACCGCCGTCTTGGCAGCTCTTGTTTCACTGGATGGCGACGGCTCCACCACGTACCTGGTCACGACGACGGCAATGCTCGGCGTGCACCGCGCCGTCGGCATGAATCCGATGATTTTGCCGGCCGTTACGATTGTTCTGAACAGCGTCATGAACATCATCCCCTGGGGCGGCCCCACCGGCCGTATCTTAGCAGCACTGAAGGTTGAGTCACAGGATGTCTTCGTGCCGATGATTCCTGCGATGGCGCTTGCCTGTATCTGGGTTCTCTTCCTCGCTTACCGCTGGGGCATGCAGGAACGCAAACGCCTTGGCATCGTAGATCTCGATCATGCCAAACTGGCCGCCGAAAACCACGACCCGGAAGTGGAAGCGTTGAAACGCCCGGACAAATTCTGGATCAACATCACGCTTACCGTTGTTTTACTGGTTTCGTTGGTCATCGAAGTCTTCCCGCTGGCTATTCTCTTCATGATCGGTACCGCACTGGCACTGCTGATCAACTACCCGAGTCTGAAACAACAAGGCGAACGCATCGCAGCCAATGGCGCGAATGCGATGCCGGTTGTCGCGCTGATTTTTTCCGCCGGTATTTTCATGGGCATCATGGCCGGCACGAAAATGGCTGACGCGATGGCAAAGAGCATCATCGCCTCAATTCCAGCTTCAATGGGACCTCATTTTTCTCTCATTACCGCTGTACTCAGCTTGCCCGGCACTTTCTTCATGACGAATGACGCCTTCTACTTCGGCGTATTGCCGGTTCTCGCCAAAGCGGCCGCCGCATACGGCATCACCGCACAGGAAATGGGCCGCGCCGCACTGATCGGTCAAGGTTCCCATCTGCTCAGTCCGCTGGTCGCCTCCACTTATCTCTTGGTCGGCTTGAACAAGGTCGAGTTCGGCGATTTGCAAAAATACGCCTTGCTGCCGGCAATTGGGGTATCCTTCATCTGGCTCCTGTATTGCTTGGCAACAGGTCTGATCCACTTTTAGTCGTACCATCTTCGGGCCAGAAGACGTAGCGGCAGCATCCGCTGCGTTCACTTGAAAACCCGTATGGATATACTTCCACAACGTTTCTGTTTTCGAAAAGGCGATTTCCCTTACGTAAGGGAAGTCGCCTTTTTACAAAAAGAGGAGGAAACACACATGAAAATCAATCTACGCTTACGTCTGACCGGACTAATCAGTTTGCTGCTCCTGCTTTCCCTCGGTCTGCTCGGCAGCACCAGCCTCTATTTGTCCAAAGACTATTTGGATCGCAGCATTCATGAAACCATTTCCAGCATCGCCGCCGGCAGTGCAGACCATGTCGCACAAGAAATTTCACTGATCGTCGCCCAACTAGAAGGCGTCGCCAGTCAGCCCGACATCAAAAACGGACAAAATATCCCCGCTTTACTGACCGCGCTATCCAGCGAAAATAAACGTCTTTCTCAGTTGACCAATATCAGCTATATTCGCCTCGACGGTTCTGCGCTACGCTCTAACGGCACAACATCCGACGTCAGCACCCGCAGCTACTATAAGAAAGTACTAGAAACAAAAAAACCGGTCATCTCCGACATCCTGCAGTCCGGTTCTTCCGGAAAAGCGGCCGTCATCGTTACGGTTCCGGTTATTGTCAACGGCAAATTACAAGCGATGCTTGGCGGCACACTGCCGCTCGATAACATCCTCTCGGCCGTTGATCAAATCCATTATAAGAAAACAGGGCATGGTTACTTGATTGACGACTCCGGCCTGCTGCTGACGCATCCTAAAGCTCCTGAGCTGGTCGGTAAGTTGGATTTGACGAAAAAAGACAGCGCACAAAAAGCAGCATCGGCCTTGCCGCTCCTGGATGATCGCCTCTTGAACCTCTTTAGTCAAACCGCCAGCGACAATAAGCAGCATAGCGGCTATTATTCTTTTACCGACGGCGTCCTCTACGACTCCGTATTCACGCCAATCGAATTACCCGGCGGACAGAAATGGGTCTTAGCCGTAAGCGTTGCGGAACAGGAATCGAGCGACGCACTGCACCGACTGGCCTGGGTTATTCTTTCGCTTACCCTCTTTTGTCTGCTGCTCAGCCTGCTCTTTTCCTACCTGATCAGTTGCCGAATTTCAAAGCCGATCCAATTGCTGCGCCAGGAAGCGTTATTGATCGCCGACGGCAATCTTAGTCAGCGCGTATTGAACATTGATCGCAATGACGAAATCGGCGATCTGGCACAAGGAATTTCCGTCATGTCCAACCATTTGCGCGAGTTGCTGTCGGGTATTACCAGCGAATCAGGCAAATTGACCGCCGCATCGGATGCACTGAGCAGCGGGGCCGATCAATCCGCACAGGCAACCACGCAGATCGCGGTCATCATAACCGAGCTGGCCGAAGGCATTCAAACGCAATCCAACGCCGTTGCCACCTCAACCGTGACGACGCAGGCCATCGCCTCGGCCATTCAGCACGCTGCGCAAAACACAAGCAAAGTCAATCATATTTCACAGGAAACGACCACGGCCGCTGAAAATGGCGGTAATGCAGTCGCTGCCGCCAAGGTGCAAATGGGCAATATTGAAAAAACAGTGCAGCACTCCTCACGCGTAATCACTTCCCTCGGTACGCGTTCCGAGGAGATCGGGCAAATCATTGACACGATTTCCGGCATCGCCGCACAAACCAATCTTTTAGCGCTTAATGCCGCGATCGAAGCGGCCCGTGCCGGTGAACAGGGACGCGGGTTCGCGGTCGTTGCCGACGAGGTTCGCAAGCTGGCGGAACAATCGCAAGCCGCCGCCAATCAAATCGCTACGCTAATTAGTGAGATTCAATCCGACACCCAAGAAGCCGTTCAAGTCATCCAGGCTGGCGCCGCTGAAGTCGACGCCGGCGTTCGCGTCGTAGACAGCGCGGGAGAAGCATTCAGCAACATTGCCGCGCTCATTGCGCAAAGCGTCGGCATGATTTCCGAAATAGATGCCGCCATGCGCCAAGTGAGTGCTGACAGCAGCAAAATGGTTGTTGCGACGCAGTCCATCAACAGCATCACACATTCAAACGCCGATCAAACACAATCCGTATCGGCAGCGGCGCAAGAACAGAGCGCAACCTTGCAGGAAGTGGCTGCGTCCTGCCATGCTCTGCGGCAAATGGCCGACGATCTGCAGCGGCGCGTCCAGCGTTTTACAATGTAGCTCAACTAAACAAAAAAGAATCGCTTTTTTAGCGATTCTTTTTTGTTTAGTTGAGCTACTACCTGTTGTCCGGCTTCACTACACCATGCTCAATGTTGCCATTTCTGCCATCCGGCCGATTATGCCGTTCACGTTCCTGCCCATGTCGTTCTTTTGCGACCGATACATAAAGCACTTCACCCTGCAGATTTTTTTGAACAAAGATTCGTTCGCCGGGCTTTATCGCAGCCATGTTTACTGCGGCACCGGACAAATCAAGTGTTTGCGTGCGAAAAAAATCCGCCACCGTGACTTGCGATCCTTCGACGCCTTTGACAACTCCTTGCACTCGAAACATCGCATGCGCTGCAACATTCAATACGCCTACAAAAATTAGAACAATGACAACACCCCAGATTTTGCGTTTATGTTCGGCCAAACGTGAAATCGTTTCTTTAATCATTCCGGACGCCTCCTTCGGTTTGCTTTAGCTTTATCATAGCCCGAGAAGATTAGTCCCACATTAAACGTGCATTAGATTTAGATTAAAAACGCCCCCGCTTACGAGTTGCCGCAACATTTTTTGAATTTCTTACCGCTGCCGCACAGGCACGGTTCATTGCGCCCCACTGTTTTTCCTGCAGCTAACGGCGTTTTTGCCAACGGAAGCTGCAAGACATTCTTATAAGCGAGATCACGAATCGATAATTCCGCCGGAGTATGTCCTTTCAGCCCCCACTGGCGTGTGTTGTTAACCAGGTAGGTCAACAGCGCAACAAAATCCTGCACAATTCCCTCAGAATCCATTTCCAAGCTCTCTTGCAGCAGTTCCACCAACTCCGTCAGCGAATAACCGTCATTGATTGCAACGACGCATTCCTCGACCAAACCTTCCGCCTCGCCGCGGGTAATGGCATAGTATTCGCCAATGAATTCCGCCAAACGCAAGAAAGCTTCCGTCTTTTCAACAAAGCCAACCTGACCGGCCAAACACAAATGTCTCGGTGTGAACGCGCGCCACGGCAGAGAGGACCGCAAGTCATGTTCGGCACGGACGCGTTCCTGGTCGGCCAGCAAATGAAAAAAGATATCCTTATCGCAGGCAATCAGATCATAGTAAACCGCTGCATTTTCACGTAATAAACGATCCAGCCTTATTTCATCAAAGCCTTTGGCACGCTCCAATACCTTAAGTTGATCCATGATTTGCGCCAGTGACATTGCGCCGTAATAATAGAGCATCCCGTGCACCAACGTCATGCACTCGTCATTGGCAGCCGCCTGCTTGGCAAGCGCAGTCTGGTCCAGAGTAGACAACTCTTTCACTACTTCGCTCGGCATCAGGAGCTGACGTTCCCCATCCTTCAATCCGGAAAAAAAGAGTCCCCGCTTACGAAAAAAAACAACGCAACCATCGTTAAAATTCTGTCCGGACATGCTACCGCCCGCAGCGACAAGTCTCTTAACGATTTCGTATTGTTCGAGATTCAAGTCACCCAGCAGCCGGGGCAATCCGGCAACAATTTCTTCTGCCAATCGCTCCACCAGTTCATTTTTCTTCAGCGAACTTATGCCTTTCAATTGCAAGCTGCGGCGCACATCCGCCAACTCATCCTTCGTCAGACGCGACAAGAAGAAGCGCAGGTCGCTCTCTTTCGCTATATCACAGCCCCAAAGCAGCTGCTCTCTTTTATTCCATGCCTTCTCCTGCAATTCTTCCAACTTTTCCATTTCTATCGCCATTGTCTTCTCATTTCCTCCATCTTTCCTGTCCAAGCAGCTTTGCTTAATTTCAGTATTATTATAAAGCAAACTTGTCATTTCACCAACCCCTGCGAAAAAACTGCGCAACGACATCTTTAACGTGAGCTTCACGCTCCCCAGTAATAACATCCGCTTTGAAAAATTAAAAGACAGTTGCCATGAGCCTACTCTGCATCGGCAACTGTCTTTTTCACTCACTTTTCAATCGATTCATCACGTTCGTTGCTGGTCGACGCCTGAGCCGAAAAATTGTTACGCTGCGCTTGATGATGCGAAAATAGCTTTATCGCATCATCAAGCGTAATCTTACCATCCTTAATCTGCATCAAGATATGTAGCATCTCAAGGTTTGTCGCCGAATTCTCGGCCTGCTTGAGCTTAATCGCAGCTTCGATGGCATCATTCAACACGGATGGCTCAGGAATTTCCGTCCCCTTATCGAGTGCCTTACGAAGCCATTCCTCCTTTGCCACTTTCAGCCTGCTTCGCGCATCCTTCTCGCTGCTGCCTTGCGCAATACAGCCGGGCAGTTCCACGACCGTTGCGGAAAATTTCATTTCACCGGTTTTCTCCACCACTACGCTATATGGTAAATTCATATAATAATCCAATGATTTCATCTTCGTCACCCCACTTTATTCATTGCACCGCTTTCATTTAGTTCACGCGGCGCGCTCTCTTTTTCGCTACTATTCGGCATCGAAACTGGAAACCCCTCCCTATGCGAGAATCTTCTCCGTACTTGTGCTTTTCGGCGCAGGAAATTGGCGCTTAATCAGCGAATAACGTAGTATCAGCCATTTTAAGGGAGGTAATTGCCTTGAAGATTCTACAAGTAACCAACGTGGAACGTTTTATGGAAGTCATTGACCAATGTAAAGGAAGCATCGAATTGGTGACTTCCGAGGGAGATCGTTTGAATCTGCGCTCAAAGCTTTGCCAATATGTCGCGCTTTCCAAAATCTTCAGCGAAGCCAAAATTGAAGACATTGAAATCATCGCCTCCGATCCTGAAGATTTGACGCTGCTCCTGCAATACATGATCCGTGGTTAAGACTTGAAAAAGAACGATCTATTCCAGCTGGAACAGATCGTTCTTTGCTTTTCTAATATAATTTAAAAATCATCACACCCGTTACATGATCAACGGGAATCGCGCCCATAAAACGGCTGTCGCTGCTGTTATTTCGGTTGTCACCCAAGACAAAAACATGATTTTCCGGCACTTTGATCGCCTGATCGTTCGAATATTTCATCGGCTCTTTTATATACGTTTCCGCCAATGCAACATCATTGCGATATACCTTGCCGCCGCTGAATCGCATCACATCACCGGGACGTCCGACAACCCGTTTGATATAAATATAATCCTGGCGCTGTACCCAGTTATTCACCGGTTCGATTAAATCATCCTGCAGTTTTCGTTCACGCTTGATCCGACTGTCAAGCACCACAATCGCGTCATAATCCGGCGTCTGTTTTAACGTATGGCCCAGTTTGGAAATAACGATATGTTCGTGGTTCTCTAGCGTCGGCTCCATCGACCGCCCTTCGACAATAATCTGTTGGAACAAGAAGATATTAATAAATAGCGCTGCCGCAACAGCAATCACAATACTATATAGCCATGACTGGATTACTTTCATACCTTTCCCTCCTTGATGCAGACGCTCATTTGCGTCATCCGGCTGGCGAGCCTGCTATTCATCTTAGCAAAAGTAGTACACAATTGCAAATAGCAATTCACAGCATCTCCAGCGTGCGTTCTAGCCGTTCCTGTTTGCTGCGCCGTTTCGCCTTGTACATTGTTCCATCCGCTTCTTTAATAATCTGCCACAAAGTCTTCTCTGCACCCCTTGCAACAGCCCAGCCGACGGACAGTGAACCTTGGACGCCCTTCACTCCTGGCAGACGCACCGACAAGTTCTTGATTTTACGGCAGAGTTTTTTCACTTCATCAACACTGCCATCCGGCCAAAATAAGACAAATTCATCGCCGCCCAAACGTATCCATGCCCCCGTTTCAGGGCAACACTGGCGCAGCAGTTCCGCCGTATTGGTCAAATACTGATCCCCGACGATATGACCATAACTGTCATTTACTTCTTTCAAGCCATCGCAATCACAAATAATCAATGCCAGATGGCGCTTTTCCAATTCATGTTCCCATTTTTTTATACGCTCTTCCAAATAGCGCCGATTTTTCAATCCGGTCAATGCATCCTGATAACTCCAACGCCGTAGCTCCGCCTCTTTTTTTCGACCTGCCGTCAGTTCCTTTTTTAGTTTTTCTGCCTGCTCCGCCCGCGTTTTTGCCGCCATCGCCAAACTGGCCATCCTCTGCAGAGCCGCTAAACGCATCGCATAAAGGCTGTTTGCATGATCAAGATTGATGATGCAAAGCACCCCTTCTAGCTCACCGTCTCTTTTAAGCGGCAAGGCAAGAATGGCGTCAAGGCTGATTTCAGCTCGCTCTAAGCTCCCACTCCAATTCTTGCCTGCCTCGAGCAAAAGAGGATGCTGCGGCGATTTTAACCAAAGCAGGATTTCTTTTTTTTCTTTCAAGACCTTTTCCAGTCCGCAAAGCTCCGGCTCGGTGGCAAGCAGGACTTGTAGTTTGGCGGTCTGCGCCTGTACGCCAAATAAAACTCCACGACTGCCCGGAAATAAGCGACATCCTTCTTCTAAAATGATCCGCCTTATTTCCAGTGCATCCGTGCAGTTTATTAACCGCTCTGCCAAACGCCAAATTTTTTCTGTATCACAGCCGCCAATCCCAAGCATCCTAAGACATCCCTTCGGATCCGTTATTGCATATTCACTATGATACCACAGGACTATGTTTTAGTGCTATGGTCCCACGTGTTTTTTTCTCTTGCAATAAAAAATCCGCTATTTCAGCAACGGAACGCCCAGTCTGATTTTAAACAAATCGCCATCGACAGTCAGTTCGCAACTGCCTTTTTGCAATTCCATGAAACTTTTTACAATAGCCAAACCTAAGCCCGAGCCATCGCCCGTACGCGATTCATCACCGCGCGCAAAGCGTTCAACAATTTCAACTTCATTGAAATTCATCGGATAACTTGCAATATTTTTCACCGTCACATAGGCAACGTCTTCACTGCGTCGAACGTCTACATAAACACGCGTTCCCGCCAGACTGTACTTAATGGCATTGTTCAGTACATTCGACATCACGCGCCACAATTTGGTTCCGTCTGCCATTACCATGATCTTTTCCTCCGGCATGTTCATCACCATCATAAGCTCAGCCGCGGAAAAGCCGTCTTCATACTCGGCGTAAGATTGCGAAAGCAAATCATTCAGGCACAATGCCTCAAGCTTCAGTGCGATCGTTCCGCTCTGCGCTTTGGAAATTTCAAACAAATCATCAACCAAATGCTGCAAACGAATTGATTTTGATTGTATGATCGCCACATATTTTTGCACCTGATCTTCACTAAGACCCGCGCGCGATAATAAGTCCGAATACGAAATAATCGAGGTAAGAGGCGTTTTCAAATCGTGAGAGACATTTGTGATCAATTCCACTTTCATATGTTCGGCTTTGACTTCACGTTCCAGAGCGTTTTTCAAGCCATCCGCCAAATGATTCAAATCATGAATCACCTCATCGATGCCCGGTGAACCGCACGGCCCTATTTCACACTCCATCTGACCATCCTTGATTCGCTTGATTCCCTCAGCCAGCGCTTTGAATCCCTCGAGTCGTTTCAACAGTACCTTTGCCGCTGCATAATTGACTGCCAGAAACAAAATGACGCCCGCTATTTCTCCGAGTAAAGCATAGCGCTCACGCAGTTGCCAAAACAAAACGCCGCTGCCGGCTAATGCCGTCAAATACAACAATTGAAAGGCGACTGCTTTTATAAACAGCGCACCGCCGCCAACAACTTGCCGCAGTTCATAAAGCAAGCGATATAGCGCGGTATGGCGAAGCATCGAGCGGCTTCGCCAGCGCTTTGCCAACATCACTGCATATGCGATGCACAGCAAGTAGGTGACTGCAAATGCTAACTGCCCGCCTTGTACAACAAGCGGCGCAAGGCGACTTTGTTCTTCCAGTGCAATCGAAAAGCCCGTACTGCCGCTCAACGTAGCCGCGGCCGCAAAGAGAAGCAGGGCCGCATCGAGATATAATCGTTCCCAAAACGCCCACTGCAGGCTTTCACCACTTGGCGTCCTACCAGCGGTGTGCATCAACCACAAGAGAGAGAACGTTATCAAAATCAAACCACCGGCGGTGCGATAAATACCCGCCGAACCGTTTTTATGCCGTGGTTCGAACGCCGCCGCCTGTCGCTGGAAAACCGTTTCGCTAAAAGCAATATATGCGACCTGATCTTGAGTCAACACCACTTTGCCATGGTAGGGCAAAGCAAGATAGGCTTCCGGTTCTTTGCTGGCCGCTTGGTTACTATCCATAACCGAATAAAAGAGTCCGTCGTAGTTCTCGATAAAGCTTTTCGCTTCGTTAAAAAGCTTTATCTTCTTTGCCACCAATGCATCCTTAGCCGCCGCCTGTTTGTTCTCAAACTCCGCCTTGAGCATAGCCAGTTTCTCGCTTCGTTCCCATTCAAGGCGCGCTTTATCCTCCTGGCTGTCCATCCGAATCGCAGCCTCTATCTGCGCGTCATACTTATCTGCGACTCGTTGTGTTGCCGCTTTACGCTCTTGAATCACAGCAGTCAATTCCTGCTCTAACTCCGTCGCCGAAACGGCTTGACCGCTAAGGATATAATCTTCGCCGCGCAACGTAAGCATTACAACCAATCGTTCTCTGACCGCTGCAACTTCTTCCGCCAACATAGCGCTTTGCAAATAATCCGCTTCCAGTCCGCAAGGAAAATCCCGGTATGCCCCCATACCGGAATAGACCTGCAATGTCCCGAACAAGCCGACTACGATCGCCAAAACTTTGAAAAAAATCGAAAAGCTAATATTTTTCGATTTTGTAGCCAATCCCCCACACCACCTTAAGATATCTAGGTTCCTTCGGGTTAATTTCAATTTTCTCCCGAATTCTTCGAATATGGACGGCTACCGTATTATGTCCATTGATATTCGGCTCATTCCAAACACGTTCATAGATTTCATCGATTGAAAACACCCGCCCGAGATTTTGCATCAACATGAGCAGCATCTTGTATTCGATCGGCGTCAGCTTGACTTCTTCGCCATCTACGCTGACCGCTTTCAGTTCGGTATCCATCGTCAAAGCGCCCGTCGTGATCGCACCACTATTCACCGGCGCTGCACCGAACGTCGTGTAGCGTCGCAATTGCGACTTCACTCGGGCAATCAGCTCCAACGGACTAAACGGTTTCGTAATATAATCATCCGCTCCCATCGTCAAACCGAAGATCTTATCCGTGTCTTCACTTTTTGCCGACAAAAGTATGATAGGAATATTTCTTTCTTCTCTTATCTTCAGCATGGCCTGAATGCCATCTAATTTAGGCATCATAATATCCATGACAATAATATGAAATTCTTTCTCCGCCAATAAGCGGATCGCCTCGGCTCCGTCATAGGCGACGGTCACTGCCAACCCCGCCTGGGCAAGGTAAATTTCAATCGCTCCGACAATTTCTTTATCATCGTCGACAACTAATACCTGGTGTTGTTGCTGTTGCAATCCTATATCCTCCTCTGACTGATTCAGCCTTTTGCCTTATTGTACCACCGTCAGCCAAAACAGTCGAACGGTTACATCGCCTGCGCTGTTTTACGCTCCTCTTGCTGAAGAAAATATTGATAAACCCGCTCCCTGCCGTATCGCTGATAACTTTCCATGACGTACTTCTCATAGGCAACCAGGCGTCTCGCCTGTTCCAACTTATAGCCGTTCTCCAGCGCGTATCTTCTAATATAATCCTCATATGTACGTTTCGTAAAAGCCACCCGATCCATCTTAGCCAACGCTTTTCCAAGCAGCATTTCTTTGATCATCAATATATACCAGCTGCGATTGTACTGCATGAACTCTTCCAACGAACGGCAACCGATTCTCAGTTCAAGCTGTTCTGGCGTCAGCTCCGTCGCATCTAAGCCTGCTATTTCAAGCAACGTGATCCAACGGCTGATTTCGCTGCGGCAAATCAAATCAAGATCCGTCTCCGCGATCAAAAACTCCGACAACTTGACAAGCTGTTCAAAAACGATATTGCTTGTTTTCCGATAGCTTTCTTGACGGGAACGACGCAAACTTTCCGCATACAGATATTCACGCAGTTTTTTTACGCTGTCGACGCCTTCCACTCCCGAGCGGGCCGCCATTTCATCCGTTAGCAGCGGTACATACTGTCGTTCAATTTT
This sequence comes from Azotosporobacter soli, assembly GCF_030542965.1. Lineage (NCBI taxonomy): Bacteria > Bacillati > Bacillota > Negativicutes > Selenomonadales > Sporomusaceae > Azotosporobacter > Azotosporobacter soli. Next base: position 10,079 of record NZ_JAUAOA010000028.1, on the reverse strand, counting down.
GATAATCTTAGTTTTGATAATATAACCATCAAACTTTATCACTTGGTTTTCATTCTTTTTCAAGCCGATGAGTTTGTTTTCAAATTGCTGGTGAAACATGCCCGCGCCGACGAGCAAGACAATACTCTTTTGATTATACCACTCTAACATACTTTCCATTTTAATGGTGACGAGGTCACCCTTTTTTATATAATCATCCACTTCAAGCAATTCGGCATTGCGCTTCGCGGTCGCCAGCAAAGCTTCCTGTATCTGTGCCTCATCGACTTCAACGCGCAAATACTCATCGCTCACATAAATCCTCTTATAGTTGAACATTTCTTTGATTTTCGATTTGAACATAAAAATTCACATCCTTATCAACGCTTGCGACAGGCTCCGCCGCAAGGTAATTGTATCAGATGAATTTTACAAACTCTTCGTCATATTTATTACAACTTTATGAACTTTTTACAAAACGGGGCCTTTTTTGCACTGCCGCAAAAAAGGCCCCGTTCTTTAACTTAGCTTGCTTGATCCATCTTTTCCTTCACCGCAGACGCTGTTTGCGTACCATTGAGCAGCGCATTCAAGAGGATGGCCGTCACACTGCCGGCCGTGATGCCGCTGTGCAGAATCACCTGTGCCCAGCTGGGGAAATGATGATAAAAGTTCGGTACTGCCAGAGTAATCATGCCAATGCCCATGCTGACCGCAACGACCATCATATTGTGCGTGCCGTCAAACTGAACCTTCGCTAACGTTTTCATGCCGCTTGCGGCAACCATGCCAAACATGGCAATTCCCGCACCGCCCAATACTGCCACCGGTACGGCGGCAATCACAGCGGCCAATTTGGGCAGCAAGCCAAGCACGATCAAGATAGCGCCCGCTGCCGCAACGACAAAGCGGCTCTTCACCCGCGTCAAACCAACCAAGCCGACATTTTGCGCAAAAGCCGTATAAGGAAAACTGTTGAGCATACCACCTAGCATCGTCGAAAAACCGTCCGCACGAAGCGCGCGCGCCAAATCTTTTTCCGTGACCGGTTTATCAATGATTTCGCCAACGGCAATGCAATCTCCGGTCGTCTCCGTCATGACGACCAACATCACGACGACCATCGCCGCGATCGATGCGAGATCGAACGTCGGCAAACCGAAAGCAAACGGAGTCGTAACACCGATCCAGCCAGCAGTCGCAAGCGTGGAAAAGTCCACCAACCCAAATGGCATCGCAATGAGCGTACCTGCCGCAAGACCGAGCAGTACGGCAATATTGCTGAGAAAGCCTTTAAAATAGCGGTAAAAAAAGAGTACCAACGCCAATGTCATCATGGCTAATCCAACCTGCGGCAAACTGGCAAAATTCGCTGCCGCCGGATTGCCTCCTCCGACCCAGCGTACGGCGACCGGCATTAGCGTAACGCCGATAATCGTGATAATCGTTCCCGTCACTACCGGAGGGAAAAAGCGCAATAAACGGCTGAAATAAGGCGCCGCAAGATATGTGACCACGCCGGCAACGATGATCGAACCGTAAACACCGTTCAGACCATGTGCCTTGCCGATAATAATCATCGGCGTAACGGCGGCAAAGGTAACGCCTTGAATGATCGGGATACGAATGCCCATATTCCAAAAACCAAGCGTTTGAATCAGCGTTGCAATGCCGCAGGTGAAAAGATCCGCATTGATCAGATAAATCAACTGCTCTTTGCCGAGTCCTAGGGCATTAGTAAGAATCAGCGGTACGGCGACCGCGCCCGCATACATGGCCAGCACATGCTGGAATCCATAAGTAAACAGTTTGCCCAACGGCAACGTTTCATCTACCGGATGTACTTTATTTGAACTTTGTTCTGTCATAATAAAACGCCTCCGTTCTTATTCTTCGTTTCCTTGCTTTTTCTGCACCGCCTGCCATACTTTTTCCGGCAAAATCGGCAGCTCCGTTATCCAGACGCCGGTGGCATTATATACTGCATGCGCAATCGCCGGCGGCGGCGTATTAATGACAACTTCACCCACCGATTTCGCGCCAAAGGGTCCGGTCGGTTCATGGCTTGCTTCGAACGCGACCTTGATCTCGCCGACATCCTTGCGGCTGGGGATTTTATATTGCATGAAGCTGTTCGTCTGCATCATGCCGCGCCGATCATAGCGCACATCTTCAGTTAGCGCCATACCAATCCCCTGAACCGTACCGCCTTCCACCTGAATGCGCGCCAGATTCGGATTGATCACCGTGCCGCAGTCCACTACGGAGACATATTCAACAACTGCAACCTTACCGGTTGCCAGATCGACTTCGACTTCGGCAAAACCGGCGATGAACGGCGGCGGCGAAACGGGACTGCCATGCGTCGCCGTACCGCTCAACTGCATTTTTCCGCGTCCTGAAACAAGCAGGTTTGCCAAAGAGATGAGTTCAATCCGCTTGTCGCCTCGAAGCGTGCGAATTTCTTCGCGTTCCCAGACCAGATCCGCCGCATCGGCAGCCAAGTGCAATGCAGCCTGCTCCATTATTTTCTGCTTCAGCTCCTGCGCCGCTTTCACAACAGCCATCCCTGTGACATACGTCGTGCTTGAAGCATACGAGCCGGGATCATAAGGCGATACATCGGTATCGGCCGCGTGGACGATGATGCTGTCAAGTTCGGCATCCAACACCTCGGCTGCCATTTGAGCCAGTATCGTATCGCTGCCGGTTCCCATATCCGTAGACCCAATCAGCAGCGTATAGTTTCCGTCATCATTCCAGCGGATCTCGGCCGCCGCCGTATCGATTCCGGCGATGCCGGAACCTTGCATCGTGACGGCCATGCCGACGCCGCGCACTTTTCCAGCGCCGCACTCCTTGCGCGTCGGATATTTTTCCTGCCAGCCGATTAACTCTTTTCCGGTAATAATACAGCGGTCCAGTGCAGAGCTGTTTATCGTTTTTCCGGTAACGCTGGTCTCGCCTTCGCGGATCAGATTCTTCAGGCGCAGCTCCGCCGGATCGACCTTTAAGACCACCGCCAATTTATTTACCGCCGATTCCAGTGCGAAGCCGCCCTGTGTTGCACCATAACCGCGCAAAGCACCCGCCGGCATCTTGTTCGTATATACGACCTGTCCATAGAAGCGAACCGCTTTTGTCTTGTTGTAAAGCGGCAACGTTTTATCGCCTACAACTGCAAATACGGTCGATGCATGCTCGCCGTAAGCGCCGGTATCCGACAGTCCCTGAATATCTACCGCACGGATATAGCCCTCTAGATCTGCCCCAAGCCGTACCGTCAGTTTCATGGCGTGTCGACTGGTCGTGCAGCCAAAGGTCTCTTTGCGATCATACACGATTTTCGCCGCTTTGCCCGTCTTTAACGTCACGATCGCGCAAAACATCTCGACCACTCCGGTCTGCTTGCCGCCAAAACCGCCGCCGATACGCGGTTTGATCACCCGGATTCGGCTGGCAGGAATTTGCAGCGCTCTGGCTAATTGACGCCGCACATGAAACGGAATTTGCGTCGAACTAACCACCACCAAGCGCCCGGTGTGGTCAAGATGACTGAATGCGCGGTATGTCTCCATCATTGCATGCGCCTGCGCCTGCGTATGGTACGTTTCCTCGACAACTACAGCGCACTCGGCCAATACCGCCTCGACATCGCCGACTTCGGTCTTGTGCGTGGAAACGACATTCTCCATTTGCTTCATACCAATATCAAAATTGCAATGCAAATCGCTTTCCGGATGGATGATCGATGCGGCACCGGCCGCTTTTTCAAAATCGAGTACCGCTTGGTACACTTCATAATCAACCTTGATCAGTTTCATCGCCTTGACGGCGGTCTTTTCATCAACGGCCGCGACAATCGCGACCTCATCGCCGACATAGCGGACAATCGGATCGAGAACTAATCGGTCGTACGGCGACGGCTCCGGATAAGACTGCCCTGCCAAGGTAAACCGCACATCAGGAACATCATTATGCGTAAGCACGCAGGCAACGCCCTCCAGTTTCAAGGCCTTGCTGGCGTCAATTTGCTTGATTCGGGCAAATGCATGCGGGCTACGCAATATTTTTACAACGAGCGCATTCGCGTCCGCCAAGTCTTCTGTATAAACCGGTTTGCCAAGCGCCAGCGGCAATGCATCGGTCTTGGGCACACTTTTGCTGACATTACGCATCCTTTGCCACCCCCAGGTAAGTCTTAACCGCCCGGAGTTGTCCCATGTAGCCGGTGCAGCGGCAGAGGTTTCCCGTCAAATAATGAATAATTTCTTCATCGCTCGGCGCGGTAAGTTCGCGTTTCATCGCCAATACCGTCATGATGAAGCCAGGACTGCAAAAACCGCATTGTTCAGCGCCCTCCGCAGCCAGAACTTTGGCAAACGCCTCCGCTTCCGCTGCGACGCCTTCTAGCGTCGTAACCGTTTTTCCGTCGACGCGAATCGCAAGCACCGCACAGGATAATGTCGGCTGTCCGTCGATCCAAACACTGCACAGACCGCAGCAAGTCGTATCGCAACCTTTACGCACACTGCAAAACCCATAACGGCGCAGTGCGTCCGCTAAAAATTCCGCTTTGCCGACGCGCAATGCCATCGCTTTATCATTAATGATCACTTCAATTTGCATGAGATGACCTCCTCAATCGCACGTTGTACAAGCGTCAGACATACGCTTTGCCGATAGACAGCCGAACCGCGCATACTAGCGCCGAATGTGATTTCATCCGCTGCCGTTTGCGCCGCCCGCAAAATAACAGGCGCATCGATAACGCGCGCCGCTTCGAGCAAGGCCGCAGCCTGTTTAGCCAGTACCGCACAATGCGGCCTTGCGCCAACTGCAATCCTCCAACCGCACTCACTCTGCGAAACCGCAACATTCAAAACCGGAAAATCGCTGGCTGAATTGCGTAAATCCAAGTATGCCGCACACCGATTCCTCTTATGCACAAAAACTTTCGTCAAAATATCCTTTTCATATGGACGCGCCAAAAACGCTTCTAACGACATACGCCCGCCGTGATGCAGCTCCACGTCTGCATCCAGCGCCAAGAATGCCGTGATCACATCGGAAAAACCATATTTTGAAAATATTGAGGCGCCAAGCGTTGCAACATTTCTAAACTGTATGCCGATAATCGAGCCGAGCGCACGCGACAGGATATGATTGCCGCAGAGTGCAAGGCCGCTATGTTTTTCGATATCACGTAATGTCGCCATTGCGCCGATTTCAATTTCACTGTTTTCCTCGCGTATATAACGCAGTCCCAGGTTTGACAAATCTATGGCCGTCCCAATCCGTTGCGACCCTAAACGCAAAAAAGTACAGCCGCCAAGGACTGCATTGTTGCGTTTATTGATCAACGCCTTGTATGCTTCTTCAACCGTTTCCGGCTGAATCAGATGGAGCACGCTAAACATAAAAAACCTCCGTAGAGCATAGAATAAAGCGAATGGGCAATGATTGCTCTCTTCGGATTGTAGCATAGCATTTTAAATTAGATAAATTAATTTTAATAATGCATTCTATAAGTTTAAATAATAAAAGGTTGCCTCCGCATGACGGCTTACCGTCTGCATTGAGACAACCTATCCTCTGTTTTATTTCAATGGACTGCCTGCTGCGTAGCGCGCAATAATATTTCCAGGATTTCCTGTGTAAATAAATTGCTGCAATCGTTCCAGCAAGGTCTTTCCCGCGCGTTCGGCCGGAGTATCTTCAATGACCAGCGCATCAAATTCATAACCGGGTTCAAAACTGCCGACCTTGCCAAAGAAACGACCGCCTCCTTTGGTCGCCAGATAAAAAACTTCCGGCAATGTCAATGGTTTTTGCGCACTGTCATAACTCGATTGGATCTTGGACATTTGAATCGCGGAGCGCATCGTCTGCAACATCGATAAGGTATGACCCGCGCCAATATCGGTTCCCAACCCCACTGTCACGCCCGCTTCCAGCAAGCGACGCGTCGGCATGATGCCGCTGGCCAGATTCAGATTGGAATCCGGGCAATGAACAGCAACCACGCCGCTTTCACACATGCGCTTTACCGCACTGTCCGTAAGATGAATGCAGTGCGCCATAATCGTCGGCGTCTGGCCGAACAGCTGATAATTGTCATATACCGCATGGTATTCGCCCTGCGCAGGAAACAATTCCGCAACCAAACGAACCTCCGCCATATTTTCTGATAAGTGCGACTGCACCGGTACTTGATGGCGAAGGGCCAATTTGCCAAGGCCCTCCAACAATTGCGGCGTGCTCGTCACGGCAAAGCGCGGCGTAAGGATGGGTTTGACTAGCGGTTCACCGCTCCAACGGAGGAGGAATTCTTCCGTTTCGCGCAAAGACTGCTGCGTATCTTCTTGCAGCGCTGCGCCGCAGTTTGCATCCATGTTCACTTTTCCGACATAGGCGCCGATGCCGCGTCTTTTTAAGACCTCGCACAAAATATCACAGCTTGGCGCGTGAATCGTACCGAAAATAACCGCACGCGTAGTCCCCTGCCTGATTAACTCCGTCGCAAAGGCTTCATATATGGAAGCCGCATACGCGAGGTCGGCAAAGCGTGCTTCTTCCTTAAACGTGTATTGCTCCAACCACTCCAACAATTGCAGATCCATGCCCAAACCGCGTTGGTTGAATTGAGCGCCATGCGTATGAAGATCGACCAAACCGGGAATGATTAAACGCTCGCCAAAATCCTCAACCGGACAGGCTTCATATTCTTGCGGCAACCTATCGACTACAGCCTGCACCCGCCCTTGGCGCAGGATCAGATAGTGATCCGGACAAATCGTAAAGGCATCTCTTTCAGCGGCGTATATCAGATTCCCTTTGATTACTTTTACTTGACTCATTGTATCGCCTGCCTCATTCATGATATATCATTTTTTTCGTCATGCCGCCATCGGCGACAATATTTTGTCCGCTGATGAAACCGCTCTCATTAGACAATAAAAATGCCGTCAGCTCCGCAATGTCCTCCGGCATGCCGACGCGTCCCACCGGATGCTGCGCATGATCCTGCGCTGTAAGCGCCACTGTCCCTTGCGAAGTATCGATCCAGCCCGGCGAAACCGCATTCACCCGAATCGCCGGTCCGAGTGAGTTGGCCAGCGCATGCGTAAGTCCCAGCACGCCCGCTTTCATCGACGCATAGGCTTCGTTGTTAACTTCACTCATCAGCGCGCGCGTAGACGCAATGTTGACAATGGCTGCAGACGAAGCTTTTCGTAATAACGGCACGGCAAGTTTCACCGTGGCAAAATACGCACGCAAATTGACTGCGAACATTCTATCGAATTCTTCCAGGCTCAGTTCATCAATACTCTTAAAGGAAACCAACGCCGCATTGTTGACAAGCCAGTCCAAGCGCCCATATTCGTTTTCCACCCGCGCAAAAAGTTGCTCTATCTCGGTAGCCTCGGCAACATCAGTCGGCTGAAAAACAGCCGCCAACCCGTCATTTCTTAATGCACAGGCTACAGCCTCACCGGCCTCGATATCGATATCTGCAAGAATGACTTGTGCGCCGCACTGCGCCAAGCGGGTTGCGATTGCTTTACCGATCCCGCGCGCCGCTCCGGTTACGACGGCAATCGCTTGTCGTTTTTTTGCTTGCATTGCATATCCCCCTGAGAAAATCCGCTATTTTTCTTTTTTGCACAAAGAAAAACGGATTGCAGCATTTATTGTCAATCCGTTATCTCTTTTTCTTTCGCTTTCATTATATCTGTATTTTCACTATTTTTCCACTATTATCTGCCATCGCCATACGATAGTAATTGACACCTTACTGGCCCCCACGTATAATAGAAAGCAATTGCATAGTATGCAGGGGGAGTAACCTTTACAGTAAAATCGTCAATACGATGCGGTGACGCATCCGGTTTTACTGGCAAGACTTTTGCTGGTCAGACCTTGCTTATATGATTCATTCATGTAAGTATGGTCTTTTTGATTTATTCGGCGAAAAAGGAGCAATCATCATGTCAGAACGACTTACTTTGCACGAGGTCCTGCGTGACCACGGCGTGCCGTTGGCCACCTTACAGGTAACCGCATCACAGGAGGAATGTCTGGCTCTTAGAGAACGCTTGATGGCGCTTCGCGATTTGACGCAAGGAAAAAGCCAGGGCTATCTTGAAGTAGCCTGCACATTCTACATCGATGTTCATGACATCGATCGCTACTTGTCCGGCGAACTGCCAACGTTAAATGAAATTTACACCTTTCCCGAAGATGTAAGAGAGTACAAGGAGGAATAACCAAACCATGAAAAAAATGAAAAAAGCCACGCTACTTGCTTTTTTAGTCCTGTTTTCTGTTCAATCCATTGCTTTTGCCGCTGTCGGAGGTTCTAAAACCAAGAGCGCAACGCCCCCGCCTCCGCCCAAAAGTTCGAGTTCAAGCACCAACTCCACTTCATCCAGCACGACGCCCGACTATAAACCGTCAACGCCAGCCAGCACCTTGGGTGAAAAAGCGCCTGCCGCCAAACCCCCTACACCTCCTCCCGCACAGCAGTCAACGAGCGGCGGTTTCTTGCGCAGTCTCGGCATGTTCGGCGGCGGTATGCTGATGGGCAGCATGCTCGGCAACATGTTTGGTTTCGGTAATAGCGGCGCAGCTTCCGGCATCTTTGGCCTGCTCTTCAACCTCTTGCTGCTGGGCGGCTTGTTTATGGGCGGACGCTTTTTGTGGAACAAATACCAGGAAAGCAAAAACAAGAAAAACGGCCCAAATCAATGGCGCTAATGCGTCTATAAAAAAGAATCCCGTGAACTGCATTGAACTGAACCAATAAAAACGGACAATGACAAAACACCCCCAGTTGTAGATAATTAATCTATGACTGGGGGTGTTCATATGTCAGGGCAAAGAGGAATAAAACATTTTGGAGAACACATTATTCTCGACGTTCTAAAAATGAAAGAAGAAGGCAAAACGAATCGTGAAATTAGCGAGTTCTATGGATTTAAGGATAAATACGTAATCAAAGAACTAATCCGAAGACACAACCGAAAACAAAAGATGATTGAATCTGGAATTATTCCACGGAAAAAAGGCAGACCGCCTAAAAGCTATGTTACCATACAGGATAAAAGAGATAATGAAATCAAGCGTTTAAAGATGGAAAACGAACTATTACGTTCTTTTCTTCAAATCGTTGGAAGGAAGTGAGGCCATCTGTAAAATACATGGCAATTTATAAAAACCAAGACAGCTATTCTATCTCTGCAATGTGTGACTTTTTTGATGTATCACGCAGTGGGTACTATGATTTTGTTCATCGCATGAATCAACCGAATCGCAATGAACGAATCGTAGCAGAAATTGCGGTATGCCAAGAAATATCAAAAAGAACGTATGGATATCGAAGGGTTCATTTGTGGCTTCAACAGAATAGAAATATATTTATTGATCCGAAAACCGTTCTTCGCTTAATGAGCAAATATAATTTATTATCTCAAATTCGCCGACGTAAAAAATACAAGAGAATGCAGCAACAACTTCATAAATATGAAAATCTACTCAATCGTGATTTTGAAGCAACTGCGCCGAATCAGAAATGGGTTACCGACATTTCATACATCCATACACTCCAAGGAATCCTGTATTTATCAATGATACGCGATGCGTTTGATCGCAGTATTATTGCTTATAAAACAGGAACAGAACAAACTGTAAATTTAGTTCTTGAAACAATTCGAACTGCCATGAAAAAGGAAAAAGTCACTACAGAGCTGCAACTCCATAGTGACCAAGGGTTTCAATACACTTCACAGGGGTATTTTAACCTAACTAAAGAGTATGGTATTACACCGTCCATGTCAAGGCGAGGAAATTGTTATGATAACGCATTAGCTGAAAACTTTTTTAGTATTTTGAAAGCAGAATGCATTTCGAGAATACATCTCAAAACATTTGCAGAGGCTAACGAGGTTATCGATGAGTATATCTATTTTTATAATTTTGAACGCATTCAACTAAAAACAAAACTGACACCGTATGAAAAACGATGCCAGTTTGCGTAATTTAAAGCTATTCTACTTCTGGGCGTTTTATTTTATGTACGTTGTTTCTGGTTCAGTTCA
>NZ_JAUAOA010000027.1 GCF_030542965.1 Azotosporobacter soli | reverse complement strand
CGCCAACCGCATAGCCTTTTCAGTCTACCCCTAAAGGGGTCTTATTTCGACTTTTTTGCTGGCTCACCCGTGAACGGGTCAACTAGCTCTTTCAAAGTAAGTTGCTCGGCGATCACATCGTCTTTTAACTGATTTTTGATATACTCTTCAATTGCTTTTTTATTTCGACCTACTGTATCTACATAGTATCCTTTACACCAAAACTGTCGATTGCCATATCGATATTTCAAGTTCGCATGCCTATCAAATATCATTAATGAACTCTTTCCTTTTAGATACCCCACAAAACTTGACACGCTTATTTTCGGCGGTATGCTTACCAACATGTGAACGTGATCCGGGCAAGCACTTGCTTCTATAATTTCAACACCTTTATGTTCGCATAGCTTTCTCAGTATAACTCCGATATCACTTTTTATTTTCCCATATATGATTTGTCTTCTGTATTTCGGTGCGAAAACTATATGGTATTTGCATTTCCATTTTGTGTGTGCTAAACTGCTGTTATCCATTTTGGATACTCCTCCTTTGTTAGTTTATGCGGTCGGCAAACCTGCATTTATTCTAGCAAAGGAGGCTTTTCTTTTCTACTTATAGCTATAAGCTTTCCGGAACCACACGCCTAGCGCGTGGTTTTCTTTATACAAAAAAGCTGCCTGCCCTTCACTGCGAAGAGCAGGCAGCGATTCGTTTATTCCTGTAGCGCATGCAACAAGCGTTTCAACTGCTCACGCAGCTGAACGGCTTCTTCCAGCGACAATTTACTGGCGCATAGCGTTTGCTCAGGCAAGGAATACACCTTGCTCTTCAGGGCTCTGCCCTGTTCGGTCAGGCGAACCACCATGTTTCGTTCATCGGTCGTGCTGCGCAGTCGCGTCAAAAGTCCGGCGGCTGCCATCTTCTTCAGCATCGGCGTCAGCGTACCTGAATCCAGAAAGAGACGCCGGCCCAGTTCCTTCAACGTCATCTCTTCCTTTTCCCATAACGCCAAAAGCGCGATGTACTGGGTGTAGGTAAGACCGATTTTTTCCAGTTCCGTTCGGTAGGCGCCGACAATTGCCTTTGCGCTGGCGTAAACGGCAAAACACAACTGGTTATCCAAACGCAGCATTTCCTCTTGTTTATCATGGCTCATCGTCGGACGCCTCCTCTCAGCAATAACGCTCTCTTAGCGTTGTCGGATATATTCTTCCGCCATCAACGCAGCAATCGTGCCATCACTGACCGCGGTCGTCAGCTGGCGGATGCGCTTGCTGCGCACATCACCGGCGACAAAGACGCCTTCGACATCCGTCTTGCAATCTTCTCCCGCCACCAGATTCCCTTCCGCGTCAAGCGTCAGGTAATCCTTATAGATGCCGGTGCGCGCAACTGAGCCGATGTAGACAAAGATGCCGTCAAGCTCAATCTGCCTCCGCGTCCCATCCAAACGATTCTCCACGATCACGCCGCTCAGTCGTTCGTTGCCGAGCGCCTCTTTTATTTCAGAATTCCAAAGGATCTCAACTTTTTCATTCTCCATTAGCGCCTGCTGGCTCTTCTGATCGGCCCGCAGCTTTTCCGAACGATGAATCAAGGTGATCTTCGCCGCATAATTGGAAAGATGCTGTACCGCACCGACCGCCGCACTGCCGCCGCCGACGACGGCAATATGCTTGCCTTCGTAAAAGCGGCCATCGCACAACTCGCAATAATGGATTCCATTACCGCGAAATTTTTCTTCTTCGGCAATCGGCAACTGACGTCGTTTTGATCCGGCTGCGATGATGAGCGCTTTCGCATGATAACGATACTTGTTGGTTTCGACGATTTTTTCCGCAGCACTCAGCTTTACGGAAACGACCGCATCCAGATCATCGATCACAGCGCCTGCTTCGAGACTTTGGCGCTGCATTCGTTCCGCCAGCTCCACACCTCCGACACTGGAAAAACCGGGGTAATTTTCAATCGCATAGGCATCGCGAATCTGACCGCCGACCAATTCATCTTCGATAATCAGCGTCTCCAGTTTTGCTCTGGCGCCGTAGATCCCTGCCGTCAAACCGGCGGCGCCGCCGCCGATAATCAGCAGTTCAATATTCTTATCTTGCTTTTTGCTTTGGTCCGCCATAGTATCACGCCCGCCCTTACAGTAATTTTTCTAACGCATCGGCCATCGCCGCCGGTTCGGTCGTCGGTTCAAATCGCTTCACTACATTGCCCTCGCGATCGATCACAAACTTGGTGAAATTCCATTTGATCGAATCGCCGACCAGCAGTTCGGGAAATTTTTCTGCCAAAAAGCCCTGCAGCATTTTTCCGTTTGGATGATTCATATCAAAGCCGCCAAATGCAATGCTGCTGCTCAGGTAGTTAAAGAGCGGCTGTGCAGACTCGCCTCTTACGTCGCCTTTGGCGAAGAGAGGGAACGATACGCCGTAATTCAACTGGCAGAAATTTTTCACTTCCTGATCGCTGCCGGGTTCCTGTTCGGCAAATTGATTCGAGGGAAAGCCGAGGATCTCGACGCCCTGCTCTTTATATTGCTGGTACAGTTTTTCCAAACCTTCATACTGCGGCGTGAAGCCGCATTTGCTGGCCGTATTGACAATGACCAGCACCTTGCCCTTGTATTCCTGCAAGGAAACTTCCTTGCCCTCAATCGTTTTTACTTTAAAATCATATACGTTCATTTTGCGCCTCCAACGTTTTATTTTTATCTTGTGTACAATTTAATCTTATGACATTAATTCTTTTTTGTCAATAATAATTATTAAATAATAGGACGATAAGTTTTCTGTAAACTTATCGTCCTATTATTTAACTGCTCTTTTTCCCGCTCATGCTAAAGAGCGAATACGGATGCTCCGTACCATTTTCCAGCTTCTTTTTGCCGTGATAAAACGTCTTCGCTTTCACCTCAGAAAAGCCGACCTTTTCCAGAACCGCTTTGAGCCCTGTCTGCTGAAAGCCGTGATAGCCGGAAAAATTTTCTTCCTGCCGATGAAAGCTTCCGTCGTCTTCATCCAAGTCGACAATGCAAAGGCTGCCGCCAAAACGGAGCAAGCGCGCCAGCGTAGTGAGCGTTTTCAGAAGATCGCTTGCATGGTGCAGCGCCATCGACGTATAAATAAGATCGAAGCCTTCGCCCGGCGCTTCGATGCTTTCGATTGCCGCGCAGCAGGCCCGGATGTTTCCTTGTTTGCGCTGCGCAATCTTTTCCTGCAGCTTTGCAATCATCGCTGCCGACGGATCGACGCACCAGATCTCAGCCAGCGAATCCGCCAGTTCAAAACTGATCAAGCCGGTTCCTGCGCCGAATTCGAGCGCTTTCAGTTCGCCCTGCAAGCTGACGCTACGGCGGATTTCCCCGGCAATGACCGCCGCCCGTTCCAGTCGTTGCGGCGTGTCCCAGTTTGCCGCCTCTTTGTTGAAATCCATGTTCATCCCGCCTTTCTTCCCTTACCTGATTCCGCACAGCGCCGTCCGGCTCCTGCTTTTGCAAAATACGTTTATCGTCAAAAACCCGCAGCAGGCGGATCAAATCCTTTTGCTGCGGGTTTTCCCTTGGTTTTTTAGCTATTTTCCTTAACGGCCAGGTTTTGCTTCAGCGCGCCGGGGCCGTCTTCGGCAACGGCGACCTGCGCATCGCCGAACGTTTTCATATCGTTTAACATATGCAGCGACGCATCGAGTAGCGCCATGCCCAGCGCAGCGCCGCAGCCGCCCTGAAAGCGCAGGTCAAGTTTCAGATACGCCGGCAGACCGAGCTGCATCAGCGCTTCGCCGTGCGCGCCGTGCGGCGAAAGATGAGACGCCATCAAATACGCTTTGCTTTGCGGCGCCAGTTTGAGCGCGAGCAGCGCGGCGGCCGCGGTGACGAGATCGTCGATGATGACGACGGAACGGCTGGCGGCGGCGCCGATGATCACGCCGACCAAAGCGGCAATCTGTCCGCCAGCGTGTTCATAAAGCAACGTAAGCGCATCCGACGTTTCACTCTTGCTGTGGGCAATGACCTCTTCTGCCGTTCTGTAGTCTTTCGTCAGCGCGCCAAGACCGATGATGCGTTGCCCGTTATCCGCCAGACTTTCGGCCAGATCGATCCCGGCGTGAAGCGCCGCGATGGTCTCTTGCGACGCAAGGCTTTGCTCCTTCGCTGCCGCGACGATAAGCTCCGCCCCGGCATGCTGCGCAAAACGGCGCGCAATCACCACATCTTCCTCTACGCTATCCGCTTCGCAGAGCAGCACTACGCTTTTTTTCAGATTTCGCGGCCTTGGCTGAGCGGTCACGCCTGCCAATTGCAGTGCGATATGTTCAAAGTGATGCAGACTGGCCAGCGGTTTCGTCAGATTGTCCAGGCGCAGTTGGCACGCCTGCATCGCCGCTTCATCCAGCGCTTCGATTTGCGCGATCCGTTCCGCCAAAGAACGCTTGCTTCTTTGCGTTTCGTTTTCCTCCGGCAGGGAGCTTAACGGCGCTTTTTCCAATAACGAAACCGACAGTTTGATCATATCCATGACGATCGACGCGCCGATCGCTTCGCCGAGCCTCACGCCCATATCGACGCAGGCATCGAGACCCAAATGGCGCAGTGCGATGCGATGCGCCGGCTCGCCCGAAAGGTGCGAGGCAAACATGTACTCTTTCGCGAGCGGATGTATGGCCTGTGCAATCAGCGCAGCCGCCGTGGTATTGAGTCCGTCGAGCACGACGGCGCACCGGTTGGCCGCGCAGCCCAGCACGACGCCGGCCAGCGCGCCGATTTCAAAACCGCCTACTTTAGCCAAGACATCGAGTCCGTCCGTCGGATCGGGGTTGTTCACCATCAGCGCACGCCGAACCAGTTCCATTTTCACCTGCAGACGGCTGTCGGAAATGCCGGTGCCCCGTCCGGTAACGATTTCCGGCGCAAGCGCGAGAAAAGCCGCCACAATCGTCGCACTGCACGTTGTATTGCCGATCCCCATTTCTCCGAGGCTGAAGCAGCGGTAGCCTTTTGCCGCCTGTTCATTGACGAGCGCAATTCCGCTTTCCAGAGCCTGAACGGCCTGCTCTTTCGTCATCGCCGCTCCTTCACTGAAATCCTGCGTACCGTACGCTATTTTTCGCTGCAAAAGGCCCGGCACATGGGATAAGTCGCCGGCCACACCCATGTCCATTACGACCATGTCGGCGCCGCAAAAATTAGCGAATGCATTTGCGCTGGCCCCTTTTGACACCAGATAATTTTCCGTCATCCCCATTGTCGTCTCAATCGGATACGCGCTGATGCCGCGCTTTGCGACGCCATGATCGGCCGACGCGATCACCATGCAGTTTTTCGGCGCTTGGGGTGCAGCGCTTCCTGTTACTGCGGCGTATTGTTCGAGCATCGCACCTAAACGTCCTAAACGCTCCGGCGCACGAATTGCTTGCGCCAGTTTTTCTCGGACGCATTCTTTTATCGCCTCATCCGGTGCAACGATTCTCGCCAATGCTTCTTCTAATATTTTCATAACGCAACCTCCAAAATCATCAATAAGAATAGTGCTATTCGTCAGGCGCAGTCGAAAAAAAGAAAAGACTTTTTTGGACGTCATGCCAAAAAAGCCTTCTTATTCCACGAAGGGTAAATAAACAAACAAGGCAGGTCTCCTGGCTCCCGCTTCATCGCCGTCTTGCGCCTTCCCCTTTCGAGTGGCATTGCAAGGGCTCTTGCGGTACAGTGGTGGGCCCGCGCCTACGCATGACAACTGTCTCTGCTCAGACTTCCCTATTCTCCGCCCGAAGGCGGCACCTTGACCGTATACTCTATTTATTTATCGTTATTGTAGCAAGATGTCCAGCATACGTCAACTGTTTACCTACATCATCCTTTTTCTGCACGCAAGACTCAGCTCAGAACCGCACGCTTCACTGCCCCTGCCCAATGTTCCGGAACGATTCATGCACCTTTGCAAACGCAGCAAGAATTTCCGGGTCGAAGTGTTCCGGTTTCGTCCGCCCGTCGCCGTCTAAAATGATCTGCAGCGCTTCTTCATGCGAAAAGCCTTTCTTGTACGGACGCACACTGATCAATGCGTCATAGATGTCCGCCAACGCCATCAAACGCGCGCCGAAAGGGATTTCTTTCCCTTTAAGGCCATGCGGATAACCGCTGCCATCCCATTTTTCATGATGAAATTCCGCGATCTCTCCGACCAAGCCGAGAAAGGAGTTGTGCCCGATCGCCTGTTCCGCGCGCCGGATGATCAATCCGCCCACCAAAGTATGCTTTTTCATTTCTTCGAATTCTTCGGCCGTCAGAGGGCCCGGTTTTTGCAGGATCGCATCCGGCACGGCAATCTTACCGATGTCATGCAGCACCGCTGACTGGCAAAGCAGCTGCTTGCGCTCGACCGACATCTTCGCTTCTTCATTATCAAGCACGGTCAGCAAAACGCTGACATATTCCTGCGTGCGCTGCGTGTGCGCGCCGGTTTCCGTATCCCGAAACTCGCCGAGCACCGCCATACAACCAATGATCGCTCTCTTCGTCGCTTCCAGTTCACCGGTTCGCAAGGCAACCAGCTCTTCCAGCGAATCGTGATAACGTTTCAATTCCAGATGATTGCGAACGCGCGCCTTGACCATCGCCAGATTATAAGGTTTTATGATGTAGTCTACCGCGCCAAGGCTCAGCCCCTTCGCCTCATCCGCTTCGTCGGTGAGCGAGGTCAGAAAGATGATCGGAATATGGCGGAAGTCCTTATTTTTCTTCAAACGCTGGCAGACTTCGTAGCCGCTGAGTCCGGGCATGACGATATCGAGCAGAATCAAATCCGGCTGTGCCTCACCCACTGCCAGCAGTGCCGTTTCTCCATCCAACGCGACGCTGATCTCATAGTCATCCCCCAGCGCCTCGACCAAAATATCGACGTTCACTTCCGAGTCTTCCACAATCAAGATTTGCGACCGTTTTCTCATTTCCATTTCAATCCCCCGCTTCCCCCGTGCAATCCGCCAACAATTCGCTCGCGCGGCGTAAATGGCGCAGCGCTTCCGCAAAGCGATAATGCTCCGCTTCTTCGCCGAGTTCTTCGATTTCGCGCTGCGCCGACTGCGGCCAGCGCTTTGCCTTTAGCTTTTCGATCAGTTCCCGGCAGGGTTTAGGCTGACGCCGCTGCAAGAAAGGTTCGAGTTCTTTAAGCAGCAAGCTAAGTTCCGCCTGGTCACCGACCGGCGAGGCAAGCGGCTGGCTTTCTTCCTGTTGCGCAAAAAAATCGCGCAGCGCCGTTTTCAAACACTCTTGCTCCTGAATAAAACTCCCCAGCGCGTCCTGATAATCCGTTTGCCGATTGAGCGCCGTTTCCAGTTCAGCGGCCGCCTTTTGCACGCGCGTTGCGCCCAGATTGCCGGAAACGCCCCTGACGCTATGCACCAAATGCACGGCAAGCTGCCAATCTGCATTCTCCAAAGCAGCGCGCAGCTGATTCGCCGTTTCGTTGTATTGTTCAAGATATTTTTGCAAAAGCCGTATATACATGCTTTCATTGCCGTCGAGCAATTGCAAGGTCGCTGCCGCATCAATCCCGTCGATGCCTCGGACACGTTCTCCCTTGCCGCTCTCTTCCGGCGCCGCCAGCGTTGTCGCATACTGCGTCAGCCACTGCTCCAACACCTTTTCCAACGCGTCCTGATTGATCGGCTTCGTCAAATGGTCATTCATGCCGGCCGCGAGACTTTTCTCCCGATCGCCTTTCATTGCATGCGCCGTCATCGCAACAATCGGCAATTCTTTCAGCGCCGGATCTTGCAAGGCCCGAATCCGCTTCGTCGCCTCAATTCCGTCGAGCACCGGCATCTGGATATCCATCAGCACCATCGCAAAGCCGCCGCGTTGAACCAGTTCGACTGCCTCTTCTCCGTTGCAGGCAACTTCCACTTCGATCTCCAGTTTGCGCAGCAGTTCCAGTGCGATTTCCTGATTGATCTCGTTATCTTCGACCAGTAAGATCCGCGTACCGGCAAACGTGATCCGCTCTTTCAGCTGCCGTTTTGCGCTGCGCCGTTTGCCGAAGCAATCGAGGATCGCCTCGAACAATTCCGAAGGTTGGACCGGTTTTGTCAACGACCCGGCCAGATCATTTTCACCGCCTTGCTGCGGCGCCGTTTCCGCTTCGCACGCCGTGACTAAGAGCAGCTTTGGTGCATCCGACAGCTCTTCTTCCCGAATGGCCCTCGCAGTCGCAATGCCGTCCATATCCGGCATCGACCGATCGAGGATGATCAAATCGAATCTCTCGCCGGACTCTTTTGCTTCGCGCAGTTTTTTCAAGGCGGCCGTTCCTCCATCTACCGCACTGGCGCTAAATTGCATCGCGGTCAGCATATTCGCGACGATTTGCCGCGCCGCGCTATTGTCTTCCGCCAGCAAAATCCGTTTGCCGCGCAATTCCTCCGCCGTCAGCCAACGTGGTTGACGGCCGCGCTCCGCCGCGATATTGAAAGGCAGGACCACGATAAAACGGCTGCCGACGCCCGCTTCGCTTTCCACGCGGATACTGCCGCCCATCAGCTCGCACAACTGCCTGCAGATCGCCAGGCCCAAGCCCGTGCCGCCATACTTGCGCGTCGTAGAACTGTCCGCCTGATTGAACGCCCGAAACAGCCCCTCCTGCTGCTCTTCGCTCATGCCGATGCCGCTGTCCTCTACCGTCAATTGCAGGATGAGCGTCTCACGTATTTGTTTGAGTTCTTCGATCTGCAGCGTCACTTCACCGCGCTGCGTGAACTTGATCGCGTTGCTAAGCAAATTATGCACAATCTGGCTTAAGCGCAGCGGATCTCCATTCATGCACGGCGGCAAATCGTCCGGCATACGGACGTTGAGTTCCAACCCTTTTTCCGCCGCCTTGACGCCATGCATGCCCACCGCGGTACGAACCAGGCTTTCCAAATCGAATTCGATCCATTCGATCTCCAGTTTTCCGGCTTCAATCTTGGAAAAATCGAGGATGTCATTGATGACGCCAAGCAGCATCTGCGTCGCCATATCCATTTTCTTCAGCCAACCGCGTTGCTTGTCGTCGAGCGGGCTGTCCGCCAGCATTTTGCTCATTCCGACGATCGCATTCATCGGCGTTCGGATCTCATGGCTCATGTTGGCGACAAAGCTGCCTTTTGCCTTGCTGGCCGCCTCGGCAATTTCCTTAGCGTTGGTCAGTTCCGCATTCACCCGTTCCAATTCCTGCGTCCGTTCGCTCACACGCGTCTCCAGACTGCTGTTCAGCTGCCGTATTTCCTCTTCGGCTTGTTTGCGCTCCGCCAGTTCCACTTGGAGACGTCGGTTTACAACCAACAGTTCTTCGGTTCGTTTTTGCACGATCTCTTCCAGGCCTTCGTTCATCTCTACCAGTTCCTGCCTTGCGCGGCGCAGCTCGCTGTTTTGGTTGTACGCATTTTCATAAGTGGAGAGCAGTAAATCAAGGATCTGTAGACGCCCGGCCGAGACATGGAATGTTTGTTCGGCGAAAAAGATCGTGATCTCGTCGCTCTCGGAAGACGCGCGCCGCAGTTCCTTGTTCACCAGCAAATAGCGAATGCGCGAGACCAAGTATTGCCCGGCATACGGTTTGGTGATGAAATTATTCGCGCCGGCGTCAAGTCCCTTGATCACATCGATCGGATCAGACAGGCTTGTCAGCAGAATGACCGGCACTTCCTGCCACGCTTCTGATTCGCGCAAGCGCTTGCAAAGCGCATAACCGTCCATTTCCGGCATCACAACATCGCTGATAATGACATCCGGGCAACACTGCGCAAGCATTTGCAGCGCCGAAAGGCCGTCCGGCGCGACCGTCACCGCAAAGCCTTCCTTTTCGAGAAAGTATTTTAACTGTTCTGCCTGGGTTGGACTGTCTTCCACGACGAGAATTTTTACCGTCTGCCGTCCTATCTCCTGCATGCCGCTTCTCCCTTTCGCTGCACGTCTTCAGCTATTTTTTTCAACAACAACACGATCCGCTCCGGCGGCAAAACGTAACTCGCACCGTTCAGGCGCACGGCTTCTCCTGGCATGCCGAATACGATAGAGCTCTCGCGATCCTGAGCGATCGTCAGCGCTCCTGCTTTCTTCATCAAGGCCAATTCAGCCGCTCCGTCCTTGCCCATGCCAGTCAATAATATCCCCATCGCCGCTGCTCCATAGTGAAGGGCCAGCGATTGAAAGAGATAGGAGACCGATGGACTCAGTCCATGCATGCTCATTTCCTCCCTGCAGATCAGGTGATTATTGCCGTCCACCTTCATTTGCAAGCCGTCCGGCGCGACATAGACCTGCCCCGCCCGGATATCGCCTCCGTTAGCGGCAAGCTGGACCGGCAGCGCCGCGGTCTTGCCCAGCCACTCGACGAAACCTTCGGTAAAACCCCGCGCCATATGTTGCACGATTAAGATCGGCAAGGGAAAATCAGACGGCATTTCCGCCAGTATTTTTTGAATGACCGGCGGTCCGCCGGTCGAAGCGCCAATGCCAAGCACGCGTATCGCCTGCCATTTCTCCGTTGCCCAGCTTTCCGCTTCGCGCTGGCAGGAATTTTTTTCTTCAAACGCGCGCATGCGCCGCCTGACCACCCTGATCTCAGCCATCAGCTTGACCATTCTAATCAGTTCTTTCGCCGCCTGCGCCTGCTCCGGATGCCCTAATCCCGGCGGCTTCTTCACGACTAGCAGCGCGCCCACATCGATCGCGCTGAAGGAAGTTTCGAGTTCACGCATCTCGGGCTGCTCGGTCAGCATGATAATCGGTACCGGGTTCATCTCCATGATGCGGCGCGTCGCCTCGAAGCCATCCATTTCCGGCATACAGATATCCATCGTAATCAAATCCGGCTTATCGCGCGCGACAAATTCAACCGCTTCACGGCCATTTTCCGCAAAACCGATCACTTCAATTTCCGGATCCGACTGCAGAACATGAATGATCCATTCACGCGACACTCTGGAGTCTTCCACCACCAATACCCGAATCATGCCGTTCCCTCCCGCATGGGCATCCGCATCAAATCAGCCGTTCTAACACTTCCAGCAGATGATTCTGATCAAAACTGCTCTTGACGATATAGGCATCGGCGCCGACATCGATGCCGCGCTCCCGGTCGCTCTTCTCTTCCAACGAAGTGACCAGCACCACCGGAAGTTTGGCAAAACGCTCATCACGTCTGATTTTTTCCGTCAAAGAAAAACCATCCAATTTTGGCATATTGACATCGGATACGAGAAGTTCGATTTTGCGTTCCTGCTTCTGCAGCAAAGCGAACGCTTCCAAGCCATCGACCGCGGTGACAACTTCATAGCCGGCGCTTTCTAAAACATGCTTTAGCATCATGCGCGCCGTAATCGAGTCATCCGCCACTAAAACCACCTTGCAGGCTTTAAGCGGCGCATTGTTTTGCACGCTGCAGGCTGCCGGATTGCGCAGCGCTGATTTTATCAGATCCGGTACATGGAGAATCGGCGCGATTTTCCCGTTGCCGAGAATGGTCGCGCCTGCTATATTGCGTACCCGTGAGAGTTGACGCCCCAGCGGCTTCGCCAAGACCTCCTGCTCCTGCAGTACTTCATCAACGCCGAAGGCCAGGCTCTGTTCGCCGGAGTGCAGGACAACAACCGGGATATAGTCTGCTTCGCTTTGCCGCAGCTGCTTTTGTGTTTCAAGGGCAAGCACGTCGGCGAGGCGAACCAGCGCAACGGGCCGACCGTCGAGCGACACCATCTCGCAATTTCCCACCGTACGTATCGCTTCTTTATGAATGCGCGCGACCCGCGCCACTTTTCCTGCCGGAAAAATGAAGAAGCGTTGCCGTTCACTGACTACCAGACCGCGCAACATCGCCAGACTGATTGGAATCGACAATTGAAATGTCGTTCCTCTGCCCGCTTGCGTTTCAAGCTGCAGCGCGCCGTTCAGCTTCTCAATTTTTTCCCGCACGATTGCCATCCCTAAACCGCGCCCCGCATTATCGGTTACCATCGGCGCGGTGCTGATTTCCGAATGAAAGATCAATTGCAACGCGTCTCCGACGCTTAGCGACTCGGCTTCGCTCGGCGAGAGTAAGCCGCGCTCGACTGCCGTTTCTTTGACCTTCTCCACATCGATGCCGCCGCCGTCATCGCTCACATTAATTTCAATCTTGTTATCTTTTGCCAGCACAGCGATCTGAATGACGCCGCAAGGCGGTTTCTGTCGCTGCTGCCTTACTTTTGGTTCCTCGATGCCATGCACCATACAGTTGCGCACTAAATGCAGCAACGGATCCTTCATTTCTTCCAGCACGCGTCGGTCGATTTCAATTTCCCGCCCTTCAATGACCAGTTCTGCCTGCTTGCCCGATTCTCTGGCCAGTTCACGCACAAAACGCGGAAAACCGTCGAGCTGCGAGCCGACCGTCAGCATCAGCGCCTTCTTCATATCCGTTAACAACGTGTCCACCATGCTTGCGGTTCCCCGGCTGTCGTATTCCATGGCTTTCGTGAGCTGATTCACTTTCTTCTCCAATTGCCCCAAATAGAAGCCGCTTCCCCGTTCTCCTGTTTTTCGCTCCGGCAAAGCGCACTTTTCTTTTTTCAGCAGTTCGGTCAGCTTCTTGATCTCACGCAGCTCGGCTGCCCGCTGACGCAGCGCCATCTTGACGACCAATAGTTCTTCCACCTGCAAAAGCAGGGCATCCAGTTTGCTAAGCGAAATACGCACGGTATCGTCGACCGCTGCAGAAGCGACACTCGACAGCACGCTTGCCTGCATTTCCAGTTCCCGCTCTTTGTCAGCGGTCTCTTTTTCCGCTTCGCCTTCGTTTGCGTTTTTTTCCGCTCCGTCTGCCGCCTGACCGTTGACCAGATTCTCCAGTTCGCGCACCAGCTCTTTGCCAAGCAGCTTCGCATTCGGCGTCAGTGCGGCTCCGACAATCAAATTTTCCAGCCAGTCCGTCGCAGCGAGCAAGCGGTCCTTCATGCGCGGCGAAAAGAAAATGTCGCCGCGTTTCAAGGCGGAAAAAACATCTTCCATCGTCTGACAAAGCGCGACGATGTCGCTCCAATTGACGGAACATGCCGCCCCTTTCAAGCTGTGCGCTTCGCGATAAATCCGCTCCACGACCGCGCCGCCTTGCTGCGCATCACAGTATTCCAATTCAGCCAAGCCCGTCGCAATGATTTTCAAATGTTCCTGCGCTTCAATCTTGAATAAGGCCAAAAGCCTTTTCAAGAATTCTTCATCCTTTTGATCCATCTGCGCCGCCTCCGCATCCTTCGCTTTCAGACCCGATACGCATCTACGATCCGTTTCAGTTTTTGCCCGAGTTCATTCAGACTTTCCGCTGCCGCCTCTACCTGTTTAGTGCCGGAGAGATTTTGCCGCGCCGCCTGTTTGATGCTTTCCATGGCCTGCGCCACCTGCTCCATGCCCGCCAATTGCTGCTGGCTGGAAGCGGCGATTTGGATCGCCGTTTGCGCCGAATCGGCAATGCCGTCCGAGAGACGTCGAATCGATTCGCCGGAATCATCGGCCTGCTTCACGCCGCCGTCGACCGCATTGCTGACCTGCTCGGCCGCGAGCACCGAAGCCCCGCTCGCTTTTTGAATATCGGACAGGATCGTGCGTACCTGCTCGGTTGCCTGTTTCGACTGCTCGGCCAGACTTTTTATTTCCTGCGCCACTACGGTAAAACCTCTGCCCTGTTCCCCCGCCTTCGAAGCCTCGATCGCCGCATTGACGGCTAGCAGGTTCGACTGCTGCGCCAGATCATTAACCGACGCGATGATTTCGCCGATCATCTGCGTCTGTTCGCTCAGACGCACAATGCTTTCGACAACCGATTCCATTAGTGTGCGAATATGATTGATGCCGCTTACCGTTTCGCGCACCGCCTCATTGCCCTGCCGTGCGATCAGCGACGCTTTTTGCGCCGTATCTGAGACGCTCTTTGACTTTTCCGCCGACAACTGCGCGGTTTGCTTGACTTCTTCGACTGTGGCGGTCGTTTCGGCAACAGAACTGGCCGTTTCCGTCATACTGGATGAAACCTGGCTCATCGCAACTTGTATTTCCGCAGTCGACGCGGCGAGCACATTTACGCCGTCGCGCACTTCCATGCTCATCTGCCGCAAATTGGCAATCATGTCGGCATAAGCGTTGCCCAGCATGTCCTTGCTCGATATCGGCTGCACCATTACGGTCAGATTGCCTGCCGCGATCTGTCCGGATACTTCGGCCATTTCACGCAGATAATGCAGCATTTCCGCATAGGCGTTGCCCAGAACGTCTCGCTCGGAAAGCGGCGTTACCGGTACCGACAAATCGCCTTTGGCAATCTGCTGCGAAGCATCGGCCATATGCTGCAAATACGCTACCATATCCACATAGGCATTGCCCAGGACATCATCCGCACAACTCGCCTTGACCTTCACCGCCAGATCGCCCCTGGCGATCTGCTGCGACAGATCGGCCATATCCTGAATGTAGCGCACCATCGCCGCGAAGCTGCCCATCAGCATGCCCACCTCATCACGCCGTTCTTCGCGTGCGGCCGCAATGCGCAAATCGCCTTGCGCCATTTGCCGCGCCATCGCCGTCAGCCGGTCGAGCGGTTTGGCAATGCTGCTGTTCAAAAACGATATTACCAGGATGCTGATCAGGATGCTGCTTCCCCCGAGCATGCTGAACCAAAAACCGATTTTTTCCGTACTCTCCTCGGTCTTCTTTATTTTTTCCAACGCTTCCGCCACCGCGAATTCTTCCATTTCCTGCGCCAGATTTCGGATGCGTTCATAGCGTTCTTCCTGCAGCGCATTCGAGACTTCCAATGCTTCGGCAATCCGGCCGCTGCCGATCAGAGCAACTTGCATTTCACGCGTTTTCCGATACTCCTCGATGCGCAGCATCATTTCCTCGAATTTTTTTAATTCACTCGGATGTTCTTTCGCCGCTTCACCAATCCTTTGCAAATTGATATCAATTACTTTCGCTTGACTGCGAATGGCTTTTTCCAAAGCAAGCTGCTTTTCCCTGTCTTTTGTCATCATCATTTCCAAGAGCTGTACCCGGCTGCGATTCTGATCGACCCGAAATTCAGCGAGATCGCGCACTTCTAAAAAATCGTCATTGAAGAGTTCGTTTTGCGATCTGCGAACGCTCGTGATTCCGCTATAGGCAAGGATCAATACCCAGAGTAAGAAGAGAACGATCACGCCAAAACCGGCCACCAACTTCGTCCGCGTCGACAAATTCAAAAACCATTTCATCTTGCATCCGCCCTCCTTGTTTCTCCTCTGGCTCTGCCGTAAAACAACCTTCACACTTCATCGTCGACAATGATGCGCGCATCCGTCAGCAATTGGCGCGCATCGATGACCGCACAGCCGCAGCGCGTGATTCCGCTCAGCCACTCGCCGCGCTTTTCCTCCAACGTCGCAAGCAGTGGCTCGATATCCTGACGCGCCACTTCCGTCACGCCGATAATTTCATCGGCTAAGACGCCGAACTCCATTTCCCCGTCACGCAGGATCATCACTTTGCTCGTTTCACTGACGCTCTGCTCGGTCAGAGCAAAGAACGCCTTGATATTGACAAGCGAAAGGATCCTCCCGCGCACATTGATTAACCCCGCAACAAACGGCGGCGTTCCAGGCAAATCGGTATAATCTTTCAACGGGCATACTTCTTCCACATAGGCGGTTTCGATGCAATACGACTCGCTGCCCAGCTGAAATTCCAGCATTTCGTGGCGCGTTCCTTCCGGCGTGGCCGCTTTTTCCTGCGCCAGACGCTCTGCTCTCGCCTTGAAAATCAAAGCCTTTCTATCTGCATCCGGATTTTCGTTTGCTGCCAGCGCGGCGCCGACTGCCGCCAAACGCTGATAAACCGCCTCCCAGTTCATGTCTTCACCCCATTTTCGCCTTGCGCTATGCCTTGCATGATCTCAAGCAATCCCGCCACGCTGATTCCGTCCGTATCCGATACCATTTCCTCCGGTTCGTGACCGGCGAGCAGCATGCGGACTGCGGTGAAATGTTTTTCCGCTTCCGCAGACTGCTCCTGTTGATGGTAGAGGCAGCCAAGCGAAAAATGCGCGAGCACGGAATCTGGCTTCAGGTAAATGACGCGTTTCAACGCGATGCTTGCTTCTTCTTTGCGCTCCATTTCAAGGAAAATCATCGCGCTCAAATGATGTAGCGCCGGATTCAATTTATCGCGTTCGAGCGCCGCCTTGCACCATTCGAGCGCTTCGCTCAATCGCCCCTGATCGGCGAGATTTTGTCCCTGCGCTGCGTCAATGACGCTCGTTGTCTCAAATTCCGGCGCGTTCTTGCCTGCAGAGTCGCCTTCCGCCTCTTCCGGCGGCGAAAAAACGTTTTTCGGCAGGACAAGAACGTCGCCAGAGGCGCAAAGCGGCTGCGGCATTTCAAACGCGCCTCTGCCATGCATGGCCGATGTGAACGGACTCGGCAGCGTAAAGAGAGCGCGCACCTCGGGCGTCGCCTCGAGCGGATTCATCACGATCCAACCGTACTGCGCGGTACAGCCATATAATTTTTTGACCACCTTCAGACTTCGCTCGCGCGAAAAATACATCAGCACATTGCGGCAGAAGATCAAGTCGAGCTCCGCAATGCGGCTGTCCACGCCGGCATAGTCAGTTTGCGCAAGATTCAAAGCAAAAAAACTTACCAACCGTTTGATTTTCTCCTGCAGGGTAAATTCATGCTTCACTTTGTCAAAATAATCTTTTTTGACCCAGCTCGGCGTATCACGAAACGACCATTCGTTATAACGTGCGCCTTCGGCTTTAGCCAGCGCCGCTGGATTGATGTCCGACGCCAAAACCATGATCTTCCAGTCCGCAATATCCGGCAACAGTCGATCCAACAAAATGGCAAGCGAGTACGGTTCTTCGCCGCTTGAACAGCCGGCGCTCCAAATGCGGATCGTCTTATCCTTTTCGCGTTTGCGCTTGATCAGTTCGGGGAAGAACTGCTCTTCGAGCGCCGCAAACAGCTCCCGGTCGCGAAAGAAAAACGTCTCGCCGACAGTCAGGTGCACCGCCATTTTTTCCAACTGTTCCTTTGTCGGCTCCGTGCTTAGCAGCCAGCGCACGCAAGCTTCCGCGTCCGCAAAACCAAAATCAGCGGCGCAGGCCGCCATCCCCCGTTCCAAATCGCAGCTGCGTTCCGGCGGAAAATAAAGGCCCAGTTCCTTTTCAATAAAACTGCTTATCTGTTCCAAGAGGGCGATCGGACACTTCGCTTTTTCGTCCATGCTCTGTAGCAGCTCCTTCCTGCCCGGCTTAGACAGTGCCGCATTTCGGCAGCATCTGCTTTAGATCGCAAAGATATACGATTTCTCCCGCCCGCTTCGCTATGCCTGATATGCCGCGCATGGCGCACGATTCTTCATAGGCGACGTCCGCTTGCGTGCAGCTGAAAATCCCGCTGACCCGATCCGCAAGAAAAGCCGTCAACGCTTGTTCTTTGACAATGACCAGTGCATCATCGAGCCGCGCTTCCCGTTCAGGCAGCGCCAGCAATTTACGCATGTTCCATACCGGAACAGGCGACCCTTGAAAATTAATGACGCCGAGAAGTTCCGCCGCCGCTAACGGCAACGGATAAATCTCGACAGCACGAACCACGCACTCGACCTGACGAAGCGGCAGCGCATAGGCCTGCTGATCCAAGTAAAAAAGAAAAAACGCATTTTTTCCTTCCTCTTTCTCCTGCATCAACCCGCCTCCTCTTTGCGCCAAGCCTGCTTTTCTTACATCTTTTTCCATATCATTAGTTTTCTAGCTTCGGCGTCAAATTCCTTTTAATTCCATGAAGATATAAGAAAAAGCGTTACGCACCGTTCGTCGCTCGGTGCGTAACGCTTCTTTCAATATAAACTTAGATATTCCGCTTCTACGTAGCGGCGCAATTCCTGCGCGACCGGATCATGCAACTCGATGCCGTAAAACTGGAAGCGCTGGTGAAAAAGATTCGCATACAAGAGATACCAGCGGCCATCCGCTTTGAGCTGCAGACCGCTGAAGAAATACTTGTTTGCCTTTAGCAGCAACGCAAGTTCGCGCGGCTGCGGTTGATCAAGCGGCAACGAGAGGAAACAGGTCAGAAACCCATCCTGTTGCATCGCCACGCTTTCCTGCTTCAAGACAGTCGCAAAGTCAGCACCGAATGCATCGACTTGCAAATCCATCAACTGTATATCGTTGCAGGGCTCTTTGATCAGCTTGCCCTGCAGCGGCAGCATAGAAGCGTCTTTCGCCTCGCCCCAGTTGTGCGAGACGCCGACATTGCACAAGAGTCGGCCGATGATCTCCTGATGCTCTTGCGGTGCGTGAAATGTTTGACTTCGGCCGCTGTCTTCCATCTTGCGTACTGCGAACACATAGCTTTCACGCTGACCTTTTTCTTCGTTGATCCCGATGAATTTTGCGCGCTCATGCACCGACAGCTTCAAGCCCATTGTCACCATTTTCAGCGTATGCATCAAGCGCTGCGAATAGGTGTGCGTCGTAACAAAATTAGCGCAGAAATACACTTTTTTGAACGAATCGTCGCGCAGCAGACGGTACAGTTCTTTGACGAGCAGAGTGACCGCACTGGTCGTCCTATAATCCGGCGCCGTCATCAACGTGCCCAGTTCAGCAAAATGCGCCTCTTTGAAGTGGATGATGCCGCAACCGATCATTTCCCCTTCACCGGTCAGCGCCGCCAGCGCGATAAGCTGCCGCTTTTCCAGCGCCGTTCGAAGCGCCTTGTCATCATACAGTTCCGCTTGCAGATAGGAATAGCGGTAGGTACGGTAGATAAGCCCGATTAATTGTGTCGCATCGTCCGCCGTGGCTTGCCTCACGCGCAAACCGAGATTCTCCTGGGAAGGAGCTGCCGCCTCTGTCACTGGCGAGGAGAGCAAAGAGCGAAAGGCGGACAAGCGTTTGGAAAAAGTGATCGACCAACCGTCATTGCCGCAATTGATGCATTCAAAGTGATCGGTCAGCTGCTTAACCAGACTGAAGCCGAGTCCGTCAAGCGTTGCGTCAAGGTCGGACGCGTCAAATTCCGGCGTGGCTCTGACATTAATCGGCGTTCCATGATTGCTGAAATGATAGCGAATCGCTTCGCCGTCTTCTTGCGCCTGTAAATGAAAGACTTCATTCGTTTCCGAGGCCGGAAACGCTTCCATGATATACGAAAAGACTTCTTCGGCCGCCAAGCGCAGCTGCTGCGTTTCATGTCCGTTTGCGCCGAGTGCCTGCGCCGCTTCGCCGACAAATGAAGTGACCAGTGACAGCAATTCGATCCGGTAAGGAATCTGCAGCGAAAAATCAGTTCCCTTTTGCATCTTCAAAACAATCCGCCCTTTCATCTCGCAAAACTTTGTTTTTTCCCAAAACAGGTTTATACTTCTTTCTAGAGGTGATTTTACCATGCGAAAACAAGCTTTGACCATAGGCTCGATTCCGGCGGTCTTATGGGGTGATCCGTCGGATGCGTTATTCATCGCCGTGCACGGCAACCTGTCGAATAAAGAAGACGCCGTGATCGCGCTCTTTGCCGAAGCGGCCGTTGCGAAAGGTTATCAAGTGCTCAGTTTCGACTTGCCTGGGCATGGCGACCGTAAAAAAGACGCTGCGTGCTGCAACGTACAAGACTGTGTGCAGGACCTTGCACTCATTTTACAGCATGCGCAGTCGTTAGCCAAGCAGCTCCGCCTCTTTGCCTGCAGCATGGGCGCTTACTTCAGCCTCCTGGCCTACCGCGATACAGAATTGGCGCAGTGCCTGTTTCTTTCGCCGGTCGTAAATATGGAGCGCATCATCTTGAACATGCTAACCTGGTTCGAGATAAGCGAAGAAAGACTCGAGGCGGAAAAAGAGATCGCCACCCCGATCGGCGAGACGCTTTCCTGGGATTACTACCGCTACGTCAAAGAACATCCGATCGTTACCTGGAACAAACCGACCGCGCTTCTCTACGGCTCAGCAGATACGCTCTGCGAGTTTTCTTTTGTAACGGCGTTTGCCAGGCGTTTCGGCTGCGAGCTCACGGTGCTTGAAAACGGCGAACATTATTTTCACAGCGCAGAGCAACTCGATTTTTTCCGCCACTGGCTGCAGAAAAAGCTGCCGCTCGCCGCAGTAATCTCCGTCTGACGCCCAGCCAATTCCATAAACTCGCACCAAAGAGTAGAAAGCCGTCTCCATGCAGCATGGAGACGGCTTTTGCCTTACTTAAATTATTTTTTCCCCGCCGTAGCGTTCGCCGCCCGCATCGGGTAAAATCGCATAACGTTCGGTCCATAGCGTTTTGTATTTGACCGCTTGCGCATGGATGCTGTCCCATTGCTCGGGAATTTCCCTGACCACTTTACCCGGCACGCCGACAACCAGCGAGTTGGGCGGGACAATCTGACCTTCGCGCACCAATGCACCGGCGGCGACGATGCTGCCGCGCCCGATGACCGCATTGTTCAGCACGATCGCGCCGATGCCGATCAGGCAGTGGTCCTCGACTGTCGCACCATGCACGACGCAATTGTGCCCGACTGTCACGTAGTCACCGATGATGCAGGGTGATTCGTCCGCGACATGCAGCACGCTGTTGTCCTGAACGTTCGAATAGCGCCCGACCTCAATGCGATTCACATCGCCGCGCGCGACCACATTAAACCAAATGCTGCTGAACTCTTTCATCGTTACTTTGCCTATCACTTTCGCTCCGTCGGCAACAAAGCTTTTGCTGTCGCGTTGCGGTTCATTTCCTTCAAATTTCATTTTTTCTTCCTCCTGTTATTTTTTTAAAACGAAAATGAGACGCCGATTTCTGCTTCGCTGGCCCGCAGATAAATTTCCTGCGCGGTAACGATATCGACCACAGCCATCCCCACCGATTTGAACATTGTGATTTCATCCGCCGTTTCACGTCCGGCCTGTCGTCCGAGAAAAAGATTGCCGATGTCGCCGCTGATACTCTCTGCAGAAATCAACCCAGCCCGTAGCGGCACGATAAAATCTCCCGCTTCAGCCAGCGCTGCCTGCTTCGATTCGCAAAAGATCTTGCCGGAGCGCTGCAGCGTAAGCGCGTCAATTTCCTGCATCGTCGGCATGTAAGAGCCGATCGCGTTGACATGCGCACCGGGCTTTAGCCAGCGCCCGTCAAAAACCGGTTTTGTTGCTGTCGTCACCGCAGTAACCACGTCGGCTCCAGTCACCGCTTCTTCGGCCGTGGCGACAGCGCGCAGCGTTACCCGCTTCAGATGCAAACACTCGCGCATCCGTTCGGCAAACGCGACGGTCTTTTGATAGTCGCGGCCGCATAAACGAACTTCCGTCAGTTCGCGCACCGCAAGCATCGCTTCGAGCTGCGCTTGCGCCTGGCCGCCGGTACCGAGCAAAGCACCGATCGAAGCATCCGCTCTGGCCAGTGCCGCCGTTGCCGCGCCAGTCGCCGCACCGGTGCGCAAACGCGTGACATAGGTACCGTCGAGAATGCAGTTCACTTCGCCGCTCGTCGCATCGAGCAGCAGCATCGTCGCGGGCACCACCGCTTTTCCCTGACGGCTGTTCTGCGGAAAGACCGAGACGATCTTGACGCCGGCGCAGTCCAATTCTTCTACGTAGCCCGGCATAAAAAGCATCTGCCCTTCGTATTTCGGCGCCGCGATATTGGTGCGCAGCGGCACATCACTGCCGCCGCGTGAAAAAATCTGAAACGCTTTTTTATAAGCAGCAATTGCATCGTTCATGCTAAACACGCGCCGGATATCCGCTTCTCTTAAAAACAGCATCAAAAAACCTCCTTCGTCCGTCTAGTTTCCCTGCATCATTTTAAGCAGCAGCGTCGGCAGATAATACATGCCTGGATAGTTGGCAAAGAGCAGCGTCTCGCCTTTGTTATATAAGAAGCCATGTGAGGTATAAAACTTCTCGATCCGCTTTTGATCGCCGCCGATCCCGTCGGATGGATAGACGAAGGTGATGAAATTATACTTGTTGCTGATCGCAAGCAGTTCAACCAGTGCTTCGGTGCCCAGTCCCTTGTTGCGAAAATGCCCCTGCACCATCAAGCGGTCGAGCATCACGCCGTCAAGCGCGCCGACTTTATTCGCCAGCGTCAGACGCAGTAGCGAAATGATCGTCTCCACCCGCCGCGCTTCCCATTTTTCCTGAAATTCAAGCAATTCCTGATTAATTATATTGGAAGAAATGAGCATGCTTTTCTCCTTTATCGCGCATCACTTTATCACAACGCCGAACTCATGCAGCAAACCGCTTGCCTCCGGCCAGCTGAAGACGGCCTTGGTCACGCGATTTTGCACCGGATTGATTTCATAGTCACACGCCTTAGAAAAATCGGCGCGACTGAGATCACAGTTTTGAAACACGCTGCGCTGTAAACTGCAACCGCTGAAAACGCAATCCGACAGATCGGTCGCAATAAAATCATTCTCCGTCATTTCACAGTCTTCAAAGCGCGTCTGTCTGAGATTCATTTTAGAAAAATCGCAGTTCTTCATCGCACAAGCGCTAAAAGACATTTCGAGAATAAATGAATCGCAGTCACAAAACGCAATACCAAGCAGTTTGCATTTTTCAAAACGCACCCGGCGCAACCTGGCGTCGCGATAAATCGCCAACGCCAGGTTGCAGCCGCGAAACGTACAGTCTTCAAACGTCGCCGCTGTAAAATCCTGCGCGGTAAAATCACAATTTTCAAAGTCACAATTAAAAAATTCTTTTCCGGCCAGCTCGCGCTGCGCTGTTTTACATTGGCTGATCTTCAAATTTTCATAGCGTTCTTCATTGCTGTTCATCATCAACCGCTCACTTTCGTTTTTAACGCAGCGCTTTCAGTTCTTGCGGCAAGGCAAACTTTTCTACCGCATCAAAACGTGAAAATTCGACATGTACGGTCATGCTAACGCTGCCGAACAGTTCGCGCAACTCCTGTTTCTTTTCCGGCGAAGCATCCACGGCCTCGGCCACACTGTTGCCAAACTCGCCAATAAACGAAGACAAATCCATATCGATCGCAGAGACAGCACCGCTTTTTTTATCGAGCGTCAGTTGATACGCTACATCGCTTATGTTATTCAATGCCTCCGCGGATAGGTTTATTTTATCCAGCCCCAGCGAAGGAAGCTGACGCGAAAGAACATCTTTCATATAACTACCCTTGATAACTACGCTAAAGACAGCCCTGTCGTCATCTTCGCTTACTTTCTCCACGCTCTTGATGCCCTTGCTATATTGCTCATACTCCTTTAGCGGATCATAGCCGCCCGATTTCAGCAGTTGCTTTTTCCACTGATTGTCCGCTTGCGTATACATGAAAATGCCGTTGTTCGTCTCTTCTACATATTGCAGGATCTTCTTGCTTGTCGTTTTGTTGCCTCCTGCCGTTTCGGCGTTGGTGACGACATCCAGTTCCGTTTTGGCCAGCATCGGCTTTGTCATGAGATCGATTTCGCCTTTCACATTCGATCCGATTTCCACGTCCGCGCCGTGCATCGACATCACCGTATCCACCGTCATGTGATAGCTCTTAAAGGCGCGCATCTTCTGATACGCTTCCGCAACGACCGCCTTGTCGTCCAGAGTCTCTGCGGCAACCGGCGTCTGCACGGCGAAAAGCACAGGCAACAAACATAGCAGCGCCGCGACGCTCATCTTACTCACTACGTTTTTATATCGGTTCATTTGAAAGCTCCTTTTCCGTTCCTTTTCTACTTTGGTTTCTTCTCTTCGCGGCGAAAAACTTCCTGCTAGTTTTTCCGATTTCATAGTTACGCAACTTTTGCGCGGACAAAGAAGCGCAAACAAATTCGCTTAGCGGCCGCACACGAGCTTTTAGCTATTTTCACAATCCGGCAGGAACTTCTTTCGCGTAGCACGAATGAAAACGATAGCAAGAAACCATACTATAGAATTCAGGAGTTGTGACGACATGCATGAAGACCAGTTACGCTATTTATCGCTGTTAGCCCGGCATTACCCTTCGATTCAAGCCGCCTCAACCGCGATCATCAATCTTTCCGCCCAGCTTCAGTTGCCCAAGGGAACCGACCACTTTCTCTCCGATATCCACGGCGAACATGAATCGTTCCAACATGTGATCCGCAACGGCGCCGGTTCGACCTGGCGCAAGATTGAAGAACTGTTCGCCGACACTTTATCGAAGCAAGAACAGCGCAGCCTGGCCACCTTGATTTATTATCCGGCGCAAAAATCGGCGCTGATGTTGCAAACCGAGCCCTGCCCGGAATCCTGGTGCCGCAACACGCTGGTTCGGCTGATCAAACTGTGCCGCGTCCTGATCTCAAAATACCAGCGCTCCACTGTTTTGCGCCTCTTGCCGGCGGAAGCGAGCGCGATCATCGAAGAACTGCTCTACGAACAGGAAAATCTCGAAAACAAATCGCTCTATTACCAAAGTCATATCGAGACGATCATTTCGACCGGCAGCGCACAACAGTTCATCATCATTTTGGCCGAATTGATTCAGGATCTGGCGATTGCCAAACTGCATGTCATCGGCGACATTTATGACCGCGGCGCCGGCGCGCATCTGATCGTCGACGAACTGATGCAGCATCGCCATGTCGATATCCAGTGGGGCAACCACGACATCGTCTGGATGGGAGCCGCAGCAGGTAGCCAGGTCTGCATCGCTAACGTCATCCGCGTCTGCCTGCGTTACGCGAACATGGAAACGCTTGAGAATGCCTACGGCATCAATTTGCTGCCGCTGGCCGCATTCGCGCTCGACAATTACAAACTGGATCCCGGCGAACGCTTCTTCCCGAAGACGTTGGCCGAGGAAGACTTCTCCAACTATGAACTCAAGTTAATGGCGAAGATGCACAAAGCGATCAGCGTGATCCAATTCAAACTGGAAGGGCAGCTGATTCGGCGGCGGCCGCATTATCAGATGGAGCACCGCCTGCTGCTTGACAAGATCGACTACGAAAAGGGAACGATCCTGCTCGACGGCGTCGAACATCCGCTGCTCGATACCTATTTCCCGACCGTCGATCCAAAAGATCCCTACGCGCTGACCGAAGACGAAACGATCTTGATCGACAAGCTGCAGCTCTTTTTCACCAACAGCAAAAAACTGCAGCAGCATACCCGCTTCCTTTATTCCAAAGGCAGCATTTATCTGGTGCATGACGGCAACCTGCTCTACCACGCCTGCATCTCCATGAACGAAGACGGCACGTTCCGGCCGTTCATCGTCGACGGTCAAGAATTTTCCGGTAAAGCGTTCCTCGACCGCGTCGATCGACTCGCCCGTCAGGCGTTCTTTTCGACCGGCAACGACGAACACAAGCAGTACGGGCTCGATGCGATGTGGTATCTCTGGTCCGGCGCGCAATCGCCGCTCTTCGGCAAAGAAAAAATGACCACGTTCGAGCGCTATTTCCTCGAAGATCCGGCCACGCATCTCGAAGAGCGCAACCCCTATTACACCTTCCGCGACAAGGAAGCGGCGGTCAACCGCATCCTGAAAGAGTTCGGCCTTTCGCCGACCACCGGACACATCATCAACGGTCACGTCCCGGTCAAAGTAAAAAAAGGCGAAAAACCGGTCAAAGCCAGCGGCAAGCTAATCACGATCGACGGCGGCTTCTCGAAAGCATACCAACGCCAGACCGGCATCGCCGGTTATACGCTGATTTCAAACTCGAACGGCCTCCTGCTGGCCGCGCATCAACCGTTTGAGTCCATTCAAAAAGCGATTTTGGAAGACATTACGATCGACTCCAAAACCGAAATCATCAAGAGCCATCCGGTTCGGATGCGCGTCAAGCACACCGACGACGGCCAGGCGATCGAACGCCGCATCGCCGAACTGCAAACGCTGCTTGCCGCCTACCGCGACGGTTTCATCAAAGAGCATGTCGCCGGCGCAGGCACTTCGCCGACTGACTTATAAGAAAAAGAAGACTTCGTCCGCAGACGAAGTCTTCTTTTTCGTTCAGCCCCGATAATCAGCCAAACGCTGCACCAGTTTTTCATATACGATTTTCATGTGCGGCTCGCTGCTGGCGGCGACCATTTCGCTAAGCGGCAGCCAGGCCACATCTTTCGTTTCCTTTTCATTAAGCAGCAACGGTTGCTCCGCATCGGCCTCGATCAGATACGTCAGCGACAGATGCAGATGCGCCGCAACGTACTTGCCGTTTTTTTGATGCGCCGCGACCGGCAGCACATCAAGCGCAAACGGAGTTTTAATGAGTGGTCGGCAGCGCGTCACGCCGGTTTCCTCCGCCAGTTCCTTGAGCGCTACCGCCAGCAGGTCCTCTTCGCCGTCCGCATGACCGCCGGTCCAGGACCAGGAATCATAAATACGGTGGTAAATCATCAAGGTCTTGTCGCGCTCTGCGTTCACGGCAAAGGCCGACGCTGTGAGATGCGCGATTTCGCAGCGCCGCGTCAAAATATCCGGCAAGAGCCTGGCGCACTCGAGCATCACTCGCCGATCGGCCTCTTCCTGTTCGTTGCCGGGTCGATAATTTTTCACCGCCTCGAGCCAAAGCATCTTTGCTTCCTCCGTCCATTGCCTGCCGTTTATTTTAACGCGCTGCCCATCGCGCGTTCCACCATCGCCTTGCCGGTATTGTAATCATAAAGCGCCTGCGTATAATTGGTTCTCGCTTTCGCCAGCGCCAGTTCCGCATCGATCACATCAAGATTCGTACCGACGCCGGCTTCGTAACGTTCCTGTGAAAGCACAAAATCGACTTCGGCATGTTCAACTGCCGTTTTACTCGTCTCAATCCGTTTTTCCGCTTCCTTCAGCGTCAAGTATGAACTACTGGCTTCGAGCGATATCGCATCGCGCACCTGCTGCGCCTGTTCTTCGGCTACCGTCAACGCGGCTTCGCCGCCTTTGATCTGCGCTTCCGTCCGGCCGGAATCAAAAATATTATACTTCGCCAAAAGCGTGATGTTTTTTGTCTGGTAATTCCAGCCCGGCGATTTCATATCCTGCCATTTGGCGCTGGCCGTCAGCGCAACCGTCGGCAATTTATCACTCTGATAGATCTTAATCTGGTCTTTCGCTGCGCCAATCATGACTGCAGCCTGCTCCATTTCCGGGCGTTTGCTGAGCGCCGTTTCGACACATTCTTCGAGCGTCAGGAGGTACGGACGATATGCCAGATTTTCCTTTGTTTTGACTTCGCTGTAAAGAGGCATGCCCATCACCGTATTCAGCGTGAGCGCCGCCACTTCATAACTATTTTGCGCCTTGATCAAACCGTCCTGGGCATTGGCCCATTGTACTTTCGTCTGCAAGACGTCAACCTTAGCCACCGTACCGGCGTCAAATTGATTCTGGACGTTTTTCAAATGCGCCGCAAAATCATCGACCGATTGCTTGGCAATGTCGCGCAGATTGCGCGCCTGCAACAGATTAAAGTATGCACGCGTCGCCGTCAGTTTCAACTGTTGCTTCATCGCATCTTCATTCAATACGGCTGCCTGGCTGCCTTTCTTGGCCTGTGCGATCGTGTTTTCCAATTTGCCGCCGGTATAAATCGGCAATGTCGCGCTGATTTGATTGCTGAAATAATTATAATAGGGAACCTCCCACATCACTGTCTGATTAACCCAGGACGGCGGCGCGTCGGTACGCAGCTGCGTATAGGCGTAATCTAGGCTGATGCCTTTGGCAGCCTGCGCCTGTTTGACCGTCCAGGCCGCTTTTTCTTTTTGCGCTCCGGCAATTTTCATACTCGGATTATTTTTCAGCGTCAGTGCGATGCTGTCTTCAAGCGACAGTTCCAGCGTCTCCGCATGCGCCGGTTGATTCAGCGCGAGCACCGTTATAATAGTAATGGCCAAGCCAGCCATTACGCTGCGATATGATTTCATCCTGCTTCCTCCAACTTTCGTTTCTTTTTCACTTTGCTTTTTCACTCTTGCTTATTATTCCCGTAAACGCCGGAAAGCTCCTGCCTGAATGACATGAAAATCCGCGAAAGCTTGCGAAAAAGAGAAGACATGCTGTGCGTTTTTTTTACGCTGCATGTCTTCTCTTTCTTAGCATCCCTTGCCTACCATTCGGTTTGAACGCTCAAGTCGGCTCGCGCCTGCGCTGCGCCAATCTTGAACATACGATACAGAATATAGAGTCCGCCGTACCAAACCGGTGCGACATAGAGTCCGACCAGATTGTCATGGTCGTAGCCCATGCCGAGCGTCACCGCCAGCATAAACGCGCCGACCAGGTAGTTCGCATACGGATAACAGGGCATCGGATATTTTAGCTGCGCAATCTGCTCTGCACTCAGGCTTTTGCGCCATTTGTACTGGATATACATGATCAGCGACCAGGTCCACATGCAGCCGGTCGTCGTAATAGCCGACATATAGTAGAATACGCTGTCCGGCGAAGTATAATTCAGATACACGCCGATCAGGCAGACGATGCTGGAGACGATGATGCCGTTGGCCGGCACTTGGTTCTCCGACAGTTTGCCGAGAAATGCCGGCGCTTCATTTCTGAGCGCCAAACCGTACAACATCCGGCCGCATACGTACATGCCGCTGTTCAGACAGGATGCAGCCGAGGAAATGATAACCGTATTGATGATGGAGGCCGCGTAAGGAATGCCAGCTTTCTCGAAAATCATTACGAACGGGCTGACGCCTTTAGGCAACGTGTCGTATGGGAAGATCGAGAGTATCGCCACCATCGAACCGACATAGAAGACGAGTACCCGCCAGAATACTTTGTCGATCGCCGATTTCAGCGACGCTTCCGGATTTTTTGCTTCACCGGCCGTGATGCCGATTAACTCAACGCCCGAATACGCGAAGACGACCATCACAAGCGCCATCGCGACGCCGGTCCAGCCAAACGGCATGAAGCCGCCGTGCGTCCAAAGGTTGGAAAACCCGATTGCGACGCCGCCATTGCCGATGCCGAATAAGATCATCGCAAAACCGACTACCAGCATCGCAACGATTGTCACGACCTTAATCAAAGCAAACCAAAACTCAAACTCGCCGTAGTATTTCACAGAAACCAGATTAATTGCAAGAATCAAGGCAAGACAAATCAGTGCAGGAATCCATTGCTGTATATCCGGCGCCCAGTACTTCATATACATGCCGACCGCCGAGATTTCGCACATCGCCAACACGACCCACTGATACCAGTATGTCCAACCAGTAATAAAGGAAACCAGCGGCCCACAGAACGTCCGCGCATAACCAGCAAAGGACGATGTCACCGGATGTTCCACCGCTACCTCGCCCAGTGCACGCAGCACGAAGTACATAATCACGCCGCCGATCGCATACGCCAGCGTAAGCGCTGGTCCAGCCATTTTGCTGGCCTGAGCCGAGCCCATGAATAAGGCGACTCCGATGACGCCGCCGATGGCAATCAATTGAATGTGTCTGTCCTTGAGATCTTTTTTGAGATTTTCTTTTGCTAAATGTAGCGACTTTTCTTCCATATCGTTCGCCCTCCTTTTCTTTATCTAAAAAAGACGCTTATCAACGACGCGCGCCGCCGACAAGCGTCTTTGCTCGCCTTACCTCTTCTATGCTTCCTCTGCCGCCCGCAGCAGACTTTTTTCCAGCACCGTCAACCCTTTATCCAGCTGTTCGTCGGTCACGACCAGCGGAATCAAGAGGCGGATCACATTGCCGTAGATTCCGGCGCTGATCAGCATTACACCTTCTTCCAAACAATACTTGACGACTTTAGCCGTAAGATCTTTCGCCGGTTCTTTCGTCTGACGGTCTTTTACCAGCTCGATGCCGATCATTGAACCGAGTCCGCGCACATCGCCGATGATCTTGCAGCGTTCTTGCAGAGTTTTCAACCGCTTCATCGTGATCTGGCCGATTTTAGCGCCGCGTTTGCATAGCTCCTGCTCTTCGATCAGCTTTATCGTTTCAAGACCCGCGACGCAGGCCAGCGGATTGCCGCCATACGTCCCGCCGATCACGCCCGGACCAGGCGCATCCATGTACTCGGCCTTGCCGGTCACCGCACTGAGCGGCACGCCGGCGGCAATCGATTTTGCGGTCGTCATCAGATCCGGCTCTACGCCCCAGTTTTCAATCGCAAACATTTTTCCGGTGCGCCCGAAACCGCTTTGAATTTCGTCTGCAATAAACAAAATGCCCTTTTTCTCGCAAATCGCTTTGACGCCCGGCAAAAA
Organism: Azotosporobacter soli; assembly: GCF_030542965.1. Lineage (NCBI taxonomy): Bacteria > Bacillati > Bacillota > Negativicutes > Selenomonadales > Sporomusaceae > Azotosporobacter > Azotosporobacter soli. The sequence continues at coordinate 7,493 of NZ_JAUAOA010000027.1, read as the reverse complement.
CTCGGGTGGCGGTACGATAAAGCCGCCTTCACCTTGCACCGGTTCAATAATCATCGCTGCAATTTGCTCGGCATCCACTTCAGAAATAAAGAAGCGTTCAAAGTTTTCCAGACAGTGCATGCCGCAGCCGGGATATTCGGAACGATAATGACAACGGTAGCAATAAGCGCTGGGCACCTTGTACACCTCCGGCGCCATCGGCCCACAACCATGCTTGTACGGTTTCACCTTACTGGTCAGACTCATTGCCATCAGCGTCCGGCCATGAAAGCCGCCTTCAAAAGAAATAATGCCCGGTCGCTTCATCGCCTGTCGTGCGATCTTCACCGCATTCTCAACCGCCTCTGCACCGCTGTTGGCAAACATCGTCTTATTGGGTCCACTGCCCGGCAGCAGCGCATTCATCTTTTCCGCCAGTGCGACATAGGATTCGTACATGCCGATTGCAAAGAAAGAATGCAGCAGTTCGCCTGCCTGTTTTTGCACCGCCTTCACAACCGACTCCGGACAGTGTCCGACATTCAACACGCCGACGCCTGCGTAAAAGTCGAGAAATTCTCGCCCTTCAACATCCGTAATCACCGCTCCGCTTGCCCGCTCGACAAAAATCCCCGTTGTATTGGATATTGGGGCGGCAACCGCATTATTTTTTCGTTGCATCAGCTCTTCCGTCTTGCTCAGTTCCTTTGTCATGCTAATTTCCTCCCGTCATGATAAATCGGGCAAAAATAAACGCGCTGAGACATATCTTTTTGATATGCATCAGCGCCATTGCTAAATTCATCATTTGATTTTTTCCTTGACCCCATACTATCATTTACAACTTTACACGTCTAGGTGAGTTCCTCACAAAAAAACCGCTCGCTTTTTGTGAGATAATCCCGTCAGTCGGAAACTTGCGGCGAAATCGCATCGCCCTCCAATTGTCTTGCAATCAACGTCCCTAATTGCAACGTTAATCTGTCATACGGATCATTTAGACTCCGCTCGGTAATTTCTTCTATTTTCTTTAAACGATAATCGAGCGTATTACGGTGCAAGAACAAACGTTTCGCTGTCTTGGCCGCATTGCAATTTTCTTCAAAGTACACCGTCAGACATTCCGCCATCGCCATATGATGTTTTTTATCATATTCATTGAGCGGTTCGATCACCTCTTGATGATAGGCGGCCAATTTATCCGCTTCCACTTCAAAGAGCAATTTATAAATACCCAACTGCTCATACAAGTAGATCGGCGGCGAAACCTTTTTCCGTTCGCTAAAACGCAACGCTTTATTCGCCTGCAGATAACTGTTTCTGGCCTCCTGCAAACATTCAAACGTACCGCCGAGCGCAGCCGACACAAACAAGCCTGGGATTTCCGACGCGAGACGCTCGATAATTTCCGCAAGCAACGCGACATTTTGGCGCGATTGCGTATCCTTTTCCGGATGCGGCATCAGCAAATGCATGTCATCAAGCCAGAGCATCGAAATCATTTTCCGCCCCCGCCGCTCCAGCGCCTCACGCACAATCCGTTCAAAACGGACCTTCAGCGCGACCAGCGCCTTTTCATCTTTTTCGCGCTGCGTCTGCAAAAACTCCCGTAATTGATGCGGGCGGATAATCGCCACCTGATGCGGTTTTGCCAAATCGTAACCGTAAAAAGCCGCACGCTCGATCAGCACTTCGCTGTCAGCCAACGGACGAAAAAGCAATTGCTCCAGGAAATCATTGAGTGAGCGTTCCTCCGTCTGCTTCATAATAATATGACTGCAGATTTCCTGCGTCACATCGATAAGTTTCACTTCCCAAGGCAGTTCAAAAATCGGAAATCCGGCTTTATCGGCCAGCGCGACAACGTCCGGCGGCACTTCCTTGATGTAGCGGCCGACGTTCACGATCAGTCCGGCCAATTTTTTTCGGATACTGCCGCGTACCACTTCTTTAAGCTTAGCCGCGTCGCCCTGCAGACCGATACCGGTGATAATCAACAGTTCACCGCCCTGCACCCAGGGAATCACATCCGGCAGATCAATAAAATGAACCCAGCGCACGACACGATCCAAGCCCGCTTCGCCAGCCACCAGACGAAGCTTGTTCAAGGACGGCAGATGTACAATTTCCCGGCAACTGATCATATCCGATTCCCTCCTTTTACCGCAACGCCGCAACTTGCTATTTAAAATTGAACACGACCAACTTTTCTTCCGTCATTTCCTTAACCGCGTATTGCGGGCCCTCACGACCGATGCCGCTTTCCTTGACGCCGCCGTACGGCATATTGTCCGTCCGGAAGGTCGCCCCGTCGTTGATGATCACGCCGCCGGTCTCAATTTCCAGCGCACAGCGCCTGGCCAATTCCAGCGATTGGGTAAACACGCCTGCTTGCAGACCATAGACCGAAGCATTGACCTGACGGATCGCTTCTTCAATCGTATCGTAAGGCACGATGCAAACCACCGGTGCGAACGTTTCCTGGCAAACCACTTTCATCTCCGGCGTCACATCCGTTAAGACCGTCGGTTCAAACCAAACGCCGCGCCGTTTTCCGCCGCTCAAAAGCGTCGCGCCCTGCGCAACTGCCTCGTTGATCCAAGCTTCAATCCGCTTGGCCTCCGACTCGCTGATCATTGGCCCGATGCCGGTTTGCGGTTCATGCGGATCGCCGACGACAAGGCTTTTCGCATACTTGACCGCACTGGCGCAAAATTCCTCCATTACGTTTTTTTGCACATAAACACGCTGGCACGAAATGCAGACCTGCCCTGCATTGACGAAGGCCTGTTTCGCGCAAAGTTCCGCGGTCGCACTCACATCTGCCGCATCGTCATGCACAATGTTGGCCGAATTAGAGCCCAGTTCAAGCGCGACGCGCCGGAAGCCCGCATTCTTCAGCAAGGTCTTGCCGACTTCCGGACTGCCGGTGAAACTGTAAAATCCGATGCGCGGCTCTTGCGTCAACAACTCGCCAAGTTCCGCGCCGGAACCGGTTACTAAATTCAAACAGCCGTCCGGTAATCCGGCGGCAGCAAAAATTTCGCACAAGAGTACCGCCGAAAGCGGCGTGACGGTCGCCGGTTTATAGAGCACCGTATTGCCCGCAGCCAACGCCGGACCAATCTTGTGACAGGCCAGATTGAGCGGGAAATTAAACGGCGTGATTGCGCAAACAATACCCACCGGCACGCGCAGCGTAAACGCCCAGCGCTGTCCGCAGCCGGGAGCGCCCGCAAGCGGCACCATGTCGCCGGTCATCCGTTTTGCTTCCTCCGCCGACAGAATCAAGGTCTGTTCGGCTCGCGCGACTTCCGCCATCGCTTCGCCAAACGGCTTGCCCACCTCGGTGCAAATCAAGTTGGCCATTTTTTCCTGCTGCTGCATCAAAAGGCGGCTCGCCTCCAGCAAAATTTCATAACGCCGGTACGGCTCCAGTTTGATTGTTTTAAACGCCTTTTCCGCCGCATCAACCGCAAGCTTCACTTCCTCCGGCCCTGCCGCCGAGATATACGCGCATTCTTCGCCGCTCGCCTTATCGCGCACCGCGATCTTTTTCTCCGTTACCTGCCACTTGCCAGCAATAAATAAGCCATGCGTCTTCATCTAAAACTCCTCCTGCTTTTCATCCATTTCCTTTAACCTACCGCCGCCTGCGTCAAAAAAAAAAACAGACCGGTTACAATGCGCATTGCTTGCGCATTATTTTCCAGTCTTCGTTGACTAATTCGTCTGCACCGGCAAACATTTTGTTTTTTCTAGCGTAACAGACTTCTCTCGGCAGGTCAATAGAATTGCATTGTGAACCATTCACAAATCCACTCCTTTATTTCGTGCATTGTTCACAAGACATTAGCGCGCATAAAAATAGACCCTGCTTCTGCGTCTGCAAAAACAGGGCCTTTTCACAGGATCATATTTTTTTGACGAATTCCGATTTCAACTTCATCGCGCCGAAACCGTCAATGTTGCAATCAATATTATGATCGCCTTCCACCAGACGAATGTTCTTCACTTTCGTGCCGATCTTCAGCGCCGACGAGCTGCCTTTGACTTTCAAATCCTTGATGATCGCGACCGAATCGCCGTCAGTTAAGAGATTACCGTTAGCATCCTTAACGACCAATCCGGCATCGCCGGAATCATCCGCCGCTCCGGCAGTCCACTCGTGCGCGCATTCCGGGCAAACCAGCTGAACGCCGTCTTCATAGGTATATTCGGAATTACATTTGGGACAATTAGGCAAATCAGACATCTTTCACATGCTCCATTCTTTGTACTCAATTTCAATATAGTACCATAGTTTACTCGACTTGACAAATGCCTCGCGCAATAGGTTTGCCTAGCCGTTTTTCATTTGCAAACAAAAACGCGAGTCGGAAACTCGCGTCAGAGTGTAGACCCTTGAAAAACAGAACGGGATAACACGAAGAATCGAAGTGGGCCGATCGCATCGGCCCGGCGGGAGGAGAGGAAGAAAAATTTAAAAATCCTTCCGGCCTTCCCTTCTTCAATTCTTCGTGTAAAAACCGTCCCGCTTGATTTCGTTTTGTCGACAGTCTGACGCAAGTCGGAAACTCGCGTTTTTGTTCACATTCTTCCTGCTGCAACGAGATGCGCCTTACACTTTCGCAGCCCATTCCGCTTCCTTAAAACCGACCAAAACCGCTTTGGCCGTAACCAACAGCGGACGTTTGACCAGCATGCCGTCGCTTGCCAACAGTTCGATCTGCTGCGCGTCCGATAACGTCGCCAGTTTGTCTTTCAAGCCGCGCGCTTTATAGACCAGACCGCTGGTGTTGAAGAATTTGCGCAGCGGCAAACCGCTTCGCTCGTGCCAGGTCTTCAGTTCGGCCGCGCTCGGCGGCTGCTCTTTGATGTCGCGCGCTTCATAGAGGACGGCATGTTCGTCGAGCCAGCTTTTTGTCTTTTGACAGGTCGTGCATTTCGGATACCAAAGAAACAATGCCTTGTCTGCCATCTTATTTCACCTGCAGCGAAGCGGTAAAGATTTGTTCCAGCTCGGACACGTTTGGCTGGCGCGGCGTGTTGGCGATATTTTTCGCCTTGCCGGCTTGCGCCGCAAACGCTTTCATCTCTTCCGCCGTATACGTTTCATCGTTGCGCAGCAATTCGCTCATCAGCGCCTTGAACTCGTCGACATTGGCAACACCGGCGGCCTGCAGCACGTTGGCGATTTTTTCCGGCACGGCCGGTTCGTTGAAACGCAGGTATTCGCCGAGCAGCAGGCCGTTGGCCCGGCCGTGTGGTACCTGATGGAAATAGGTCAGCGAATAGCCCATCGCATGCACCGCGGTCGTACCGGTCTGTGCAATCACCATGCCGCCGAGCATCGAGGCGTACAACAACGATTCACGATCCGCCAGGCTGAAAGTGTCGGTTTTTAACGCCTGCTTCGCAGCGGCAAAGTGCCGGATCGCTGCCAGTGCCAGACTGTCGCTAATCGCGGTGGCCCGGTTTGACAGGTAACCTTCGACCGAGTGCGACAGCGCATCGATCACCGTGTTTACCGTTACGTCACGCGACTGACTTTGGCTATAGCGGGCGTCAAGAAAGGCTACTTTAGGGAAAATGCCGTCGCCGCTAAAACTCCGCTTCGTCTCTTGGCTCGCATCCGTCAAGACCGAATACGGCGTCACTTCGCTGCCGGTTCCTGCCGTAAGCGGAATCGCAATGATCGGCAGCGCTTCGTTTTTCAGTTTGCCATTAAACAGTTCCAGCGCCGCGACGACATTGACCGCAAGCGTCGCAATCGCCTTCGCCGCATCAAGCGGCGACCCGCCGCCGATTGCAACGACTACATCCGGTTGCCACTCTCTGGCGAACGCGCCGCCCTCGGCCACCGATTCGACCGTCGGATTTTCTTCAATCTTGTCAAAAATTTTCCACTGCATCTCTTTTTGCGTCAGCACTTTGACGACATCATCGAGCGCACCGCTCGCTTTCGCCGAATGGCGACCGGTCACAAGCAAAGCTTTCGCGCCCCAGCGCGAAAATTCATCCCCTTGCTGCAATACGCATTCACTGCCGAAATGAATTTTAGTCGGCATGTAAAAATCAAAGTTCATCTTATTTTCCTCCTCGTAAGCCAACTTGTATTCTTACATAATACGCCGCCGTATTTTTGAATCCTGTCTGTATTTTATTTTTTCTTGTACAAATAAAAAAAGATTGCCTTCGCTGCTTTGAACTGAACCAATAAAAACGGACAATGACAAAACACCCCCAGTTGTAGATAATTAATCTATGACTGGGGGTGTTCATATGTCAGGGCAAAGAGGAATAAAACATTTTGGAGAACACATTATTCTCGACGTTCTAAAAATGAAAGAAGAAGGCAAAACGAATCGTGAAATTAGCGAGTTCTATGGATTTAAGGATAAATACGTAATCAAAGAACTAATCCGAAGACACAACCGAAAACAAAAGATGATTGAATCTGGAATTATTCCACGGAAAAAAGGCAGACCGCCTAAAAGCTATGTTACCATACAGGATAAAAGAGATAATGAAATCAAGCGTTTAAAGATGGAAAACGAACTATTACGTTCTTTTCTTCAAATCGTTGGAAGGAAGTGAGGCCATCTGTAAAATACATGGCAATTTATAAAAACCAAGACAGCTATTCTATCTCTGCAATGTGTGACTTTTTTGATGTATCACGCAGTGGGTACTATGATTTTGTTCATCGCATGAATCAACCGAATCGCAATGAACGAATCGTAGCAGAAATTGCGGTATGCCAAGAAATATCAAAAAGAACGTATGGATATCGAAGGGTTCATTTGTGGCTTCAACAGAATAGAAATATATTTATTGATCCGAAAACCGTTCTTCGCTTAATGAGCAAATATAATTTATTATCTCAAATTCGCCGACGTAAAAAATACAAGAGAATGCAGCAACAACTTCATAAATATGAAAATCTACTCAATCGTGATTTTGAAGCAACTGCGCCGAATCAGAAATGGGTTACCGACATTTCATACATCCATACACTCCAAGGAATCCTGTATTTATCAATGATACGCGATGCGTTTGATCGCAGTATTATTGCTTATAAAACAGGAACAGAACAAACTGTAAATTTAGTTCTTGAAACAATTCGAACTGCCATGAAAAAGGAAAAAGTCACTACAGAGCTGCAACTCCATAGTGACCAAGGGTTTCAATACACTTCACAGGGGTATTTTAACCTAACTAAAGAGTATGGTATTACACCGTCCATGTCAAGGCGAGGAAATTGTTATGATAACGCATTAGCTGAAAACTTTTTTAGTATTTTGAAAGCAGAATGCATTTCGAGAATACATCTCAAAACATTTGCAGAGGCTAACGAGGTTATCGATGAGTATATCTATTTTTATAATTTTGAACGCATTCAACTAAAAACAAAACTGACACCGTATGAAAAACGATGCCAGTTTGCGTAATTTAAAGCTATTCTACTTCTGGGCGTTTTATTTTATGTACGTTGTTTCTGGTTCAGTTCA